>JALOTS010000029.1 GCA_025457785.1 Pontiellaceae bacterium
TTCAACGGTCTTTCTTTTTTTCTTGTTTTGATCGTATCGGCGCTTTCGGGGTGACACTTTTTCGGCCTTTCGACTTTCGACTTTTAACCTTTGTCCCTAAAGTTCCCCCATGAACGACGACTATGAACTGATCGACAGCGGCGACGGCCGCAAACTGGAACGCTTCGGTGATGTCACACTGGTCCGCCCCGCCGGACAGGTTGTCTGGCGGCAAACTCTGAACGAAGAAATCTGGCGAAACGTCTCCGCCGGCTTCGACCGCGAAGACGGCAACCGCTGGCATAACCGCCATAATCTGCCCGACAATTGGAAAGTCACTGTTGCCGGCATCACCTTCAAGCTTTCGTCCACCGACTTCGGCCACCTTGGTATCTTCCCCGAACAGCGCATCATGTGGAAATGGATCCGGGAAACCGTGCAACGGCGCAAAAAACAGACCGGCGCGGTCAGCGTGTTAAACCTCTTCGCATACTCCGGCGGCTCCACGCTCGCCGCCGCGCAGGGCGGCGCGGAAGTCTGCCATCTCGATGCCTCCAAAGGCATGGTCGAATGGGCCCGCGAAAACGCCGCGCTCAACGGACTTCAAGAGGCTCCGATCCGCTGGATCGTTGACGACGCTATCAGCTTTCTGCGCCGCGAAGTCAAACGCGAACGCCGCTACGACGGCATCATCCTCGACCCGCCCTCCTTCGGACGCGGAAAAAAAGGCGAGGTCTTCAAAATTCAGGATGCCCTCCCCGAACTGCTCACCCTCTGCCGCGACCTGCTTCCCGATGACCCTTCTTTCGTGCTTCTGAGCTGCCACACGCCGGAATACTCGCCAATGATTCTGCAAAACCTTCTCAGACAATGGCTTAAAGATTTTGATGGTGCCGCCGACTGCGGCGAAATGACCCTCACCGGAAAACCTGGAGTCATGCCGCTTCCCAGCGGTGCCTTCGCAAGATGGGTTGCCCAAGAATGATTGTGACCGAAACTGAAGCACAGACTTCTGAAATCCGAACGGCGCTCAAATTGTTAGATAAACCGTTCTGCACGAATAGATTGCGGATTCGGATGTTCCGCGATTAAACCAGCTCATGTTTATCCGCAAGGAGAAAAACAAATCCGGCGGCATCAGCGTTCAGGTCATCAGTAAGTCCGGCGGGTACCGGGCACTCGAAATACCGCTTTTCCGCCGTTCCAATGAAAAGCGGGATCACTCCGCAAATTCATACGTCACAACAACTTCATAAGACACACATATTTTATCGGATGAACGTCCGAGTATTCCCGTCGGAAATCCGTCCTGAATTGCCCACTCTGCCTTCACTTCGCCGTTGATAAACTCATCGCACTGGATGGAAAGAATTTTTCCTGCCTTTTTCCCTGCTAATTCCGCATGAACTTTCGCCCGTTTTGCCGCATCAGCAAGCGCTTTTTCATACATCCGGCGGGTCAGTTCCGCGTCCTCTTTTACGCCGAAAAACACCGGACGGCCAATATCCATGTCGCTGAGGGGATAAACCCTGACAGCATAATTCTGGGTTGTGCCGTATAAAATGGCGTTCAGTTCACAGGCCGTATAAATGATATCGGCTGTCAAATCGGTCTTCGGCTCACAAACGAAACGAAGCCGCTGCCGAACAAAATAATCCGAAGCATCCGGACTCTTTGCTTCACTTATCTCAGTCCGCACCAGGATTTGCTCTGTTCTAACCAGCACATCCGTCACATCGCATTTTTTCTTCACTCCGCTGATAATTCTGTCCGTCAGCTTTTCAACCGTCCGGAATGCAATATCAGCCTGAGCAACCAAAAAAACGCCCAGCCAACTGATCCATCGTTTCATCACACAACTCCTTTTTTTTCCGCCCGTCATTTTTCCATATTCGCCATGCTATTCCCCTTCGCCCGCCGGAGAAACCATTTCCGTAAAAAACTTCCTGACGCCCCACTTGCGGTCAGCGTCGTTAAACGTGACCCAAAGCATGGTGCCGATCAGCAGAACCGCGAAAAAATTGATCAAGGCCGTCTGAATTCTGACACTCACTTTATGGCGCGTAATCCCGTGCCAGAGTGCGAAAACAATATGTCCGCCGTCGAGCACCGGAATCGGCAGCAAATTCAATATGGCCAGATTGATGTTCAAAAAACGGATGATGCCGAAGGTGTTCAGCAACCCCATCTTGATGGATGTCGTCAACAGGCTGAAAATCAGGATCGGCCCGCCGAGCCCGCCCGCCGCCTGTTTCGCTTCAGACGGAGTCATCAGGGCTTTTAAAAGGCGGACGATAGCCAGCGCATCATATTTGAGCTGATCCACCGGATTTTTATACAGCATCCACGGCATGCCCAGCCCCCCGCCGACCCCAACCATAATCCGGTCATACTTCTCATTATATTCGGGAACGATAGACAACCTCAGTTTTTCACCGCCGCGCTCAACCAGGAGTGCCACCGGAACCCCCGGATCTGCGGATTGCACCAGCTGAGTGAAATGACTCCAGCCAAGGATCGGCTCTTCATTAAACATCAATGCCATATCGCCGCTTTTCACACCGGCACGATCCGCAGGACTGTCCGCCTGCACAGAACCAAACTGACACGGAACGGTAAAGGTCACACCGTCAATGACCGGCGCACCATCCCGGCGTCCAATCGGAACGGTTAACTGCTCCGTCATATCGCCTCGGCGTATGCTGATAGAGGCTTCGGAGATATTATTCAGCAAGGCTTCTGTTAAGAATTCATATTCATCTTTAATTTCAGTGCCGTTGATCGCGGTAATCTCATCGCCCTGCCGCAAACCGGCGGCATAGGCGGCGCTGTTGGTTTCAAGGGTTCCAATGATTGGACGGATCTGTGTATCCGCATCGCCGCCGGGAATCAGCCAAATCACAACGGCCAGCACAATCGCCAGCATCACATTGCCAATCGATCCGGCAGCGGCGACCGCGATTTTTTTCCAGGGCGAAACATCAGGAAACCGCTCCGTCGTCCCGTCGCCCTGAATTTTTTCCATCCCGGCGGGATCAAGCTGCGGAAGCGCCACATACCCGCCAAAGGGAATCCATCCGATTTTATAAACGGTACCGTCCTTTTCCCGTTTGAAGACGGCTTTCCCGAAACCGATCGAAAATGTTTTCACCACCAGTCCGCAACGGCGGGCGACGATAAAATGGCCGAATTCATGAACAAAAACGGTAACGCCGAAAACAAACAACGCCAAAAAAAGTAACCAGATATTCAAAAGAAAATCAGCCATGCGGGCTTCCGCCTTTCTAACTCAGGAAAAATTGGATATAAATGTACATGAACGGGGCGGCGAAAAGCAGACTGTCGATCATGTCGAGCATCCCGCCCATCCCGTACGCAATTGCGCCGGAGTCTTTGACATCCACTGCGCGCTTCAGCAGCGACTCCACCAAATCGCCCGCTGTTCCAACAATTGGAAGGAGAAGGCCTAGAATCAGCGCATGAGTCAGCGAAAAGACATAGGGTCCAAGCATCCCGTCGGCAAAAAACCACCAGGCCGCCCCGACCGAGCAGGAAAACAAAATCCCGCCGGCCAATCCCTCCCAGCTTTTTTTCGGAGAAATGCGCGGAAACAGCTTATGCCTTCCGAAACGCGAGCCGATAAAATAGGCGCCGGTATCGCCCCACTTAACGGCCAGCAACAGATAAAACGCAACCTTCGCCGGTTCGTCCAGATGATCAGTGTCCATCATATACAGCCGGACAAAAAAGCTCCAGAAAAACGCCGTATAAAAAAAGCCGAAAATGGTTCCCAGCGCATTGTGAAAAGCCTGCCGTGCATCGGCGTAGCCGAACAGCCGGAAAAAAACCGCCATCAGGACAATCAGCTCGACCGAACATAACACCTCATCCGAAAACCCGTGTTTAGCGGAAAACCAGGCCGTCGCAACAAACAGAAGCCCTCCGGCCATTCCCGTCTTTTTCGAAGCCGGCATGCCGCCGCGCTCCATTAACGAATAGACTTCGTGCATCGCCAGACCGCATACCGCCGTCAAACCAATCAGCACGAGATAATCCCCGGCAGGAACCAGCAGCACAGCCGTCACAAGAACAGCCGCGATAATCAACCCCAATACAATCCGTTTTTTATCCATTGCGTTTCCTTATTTTGTCACAACTCCGCCGTACCGGCGTCCGCGCCGACCGAACACTTCCAACGCCTGGAAAAATTCTTTTTCACGGAAATCGGGCCAGAACACATCCGTCACATACAGCTCGGCATAAGACAGTTGCCAAAGCAGAAAATTACTCAACCTCAGTTCGCCGCTGGTTCGAATCATCAATTCCGGATCCGGCACATCCGGCAAATAAAGATGGTTTGCAACAGTCTCTTCGGTCACCGTTTCAGGATCCAGTTCACCCCGCGCTGTTTTGCGCGCGATCGCTTTCGCCGCGTCGGCAATTTCAAGACGACTCCCGTAACTCAGCGCCAGAATCAGCGTATATTCATAATTCTCCGCCGATTTTTCCATCAATTGCGCAAGTTTTTTCTGAACCGTTCGCGGCAGACGGTCAAACTGACCCATCACCCGCAGGCGGATTTTATTCTCCAGCAGCTCCTTCCCGTGGCGATCAATAAAAATGGAGAGCAGATTCATCAGCCCCTCCACCTCATCCTTCGGGCGAATCCAGTTTTCCGTGCTGAACGCGTAAAGTGTCAGATAGCGAACGCCCGCCTGCCGCACGGCGCGAAGCACCGCGCGGACCGACTCAGCCCCCTGCTCATGACCCTTCAGCCGCGAGAGTCCGCGCTGCTGCGCCCAGCGCCCGTTGCCATCCATAATAATCGCAACGTGCGAAGGAATTTTATTCAGTTGAGGAATTTCGGGTTTCAAGTTTCAAGTTTCAAATTTCATGTTTCGAGAAAAATCGTGCTGGCGCGATTCGGACCGACGGACAGAATACTCACCGGCACACCCGTCAGCTCTTCAATCCAGCGAACATATTTCCGCGCCTGCTCCGGCAGTTCCTCAAACGCCGTCGCGTCACGGGTGGAACAGTTCCAGCCCTTGAATTCTTCATACACCGGCTTGCAGCGGGACAGCCTGCTGATACTGGCCGGAACGGTTTGAAGCCGCTCGCCGTCGCACTCGTAGGCCACACAAACCTTAATGGTTTCAAACCCGTCGAGAACATCCATTTTCATCAGAGCCCAGCGATTAATCCCTCCAATCATCGCGGAATAACGTGCAACCACCGCATCAAACCAGCCGCAGCGGCGCGGACGTCCCGTCGTTGCGCCGAACTCACGTCCCACACTGCCCATTTTTTTACCGTCTTCATCAAGCAATTCCGTCGGGAACGGCCCCTCGCCGACCCGCGTGGTATAGGCTTTAACAATCCCGATCACCTCATCCACGCAATGCGGCGGAATACCGGCTCCGGCCGCGACACCCCCGGCTCCGGTAGATGAGGAGGTTACAAAGGGATACGTTCCGAAATCAACATCGAGCATCACCCCCTGCGCCCCCTCGAAAATCACATTGCCGGACGGATCGCGCACCGCTGCGTTCAGCATCGGAACGGCATCGCAAATAAACGGCTTAAGATAATCGAACGCCTCGTTGTACTTCACGACCAGCTCATCGGCATCCAGCAGATCAGCGCCCATAATGGCCAGTACGGCGTTTTTCGACGCGATCCGTTCCCTCAACATGGATTCAAAATTTTCTTCGAGCGCATCGCCCATGCGCAGGCCGGTGCGGTCCGCCTTATCCGAATAGGCCGGGCCGATGCCGCGCTTCGTCGTGCCGATCTTTTTGCCCGACTCCAGCCGCGCTTCTCTCGCGCCGTCGAGCGCCTTGTGATACTGAAGAACCAGGTGGGCGCGGTCACTGACAAACAGCCGCCCGCGAAACTCAATTCCGCGTTTTTCCAAATCCTGAAGTTCTTCGGCCAGACCGAGCGGATCCACCACCAGCCCGTTGCCGATCACACAGTTAACTCCCGGACGAAGAATACCCGACGGAGCCAGATGCAGCACATACTTCTGGTCGCCGATTTCGACCGTATGGCCCGCATTATTTCCGCCCTGATAGCGAACCACCCAGTTCGCCCTGGCGGTCAACACATCAATAACCTTGCCTTTGCCCTCATCACCCCACTGTGCTCCGATTAAAACTGTATTCGCCATGCTCAAAACCCCTCGATCCGCGTTGGTTTCTAAAAGGCGTAGAGACTAGACCACCTCGCCGGACGGGTCAATTTCCAAACGCTGGAATTCCAAACGACGCCGGAAACATAACCTCCGCACAACCGGGATTTCCCTTGAACGCGCCACCTGAACGGAAACGCTGCGCAGCGAATCAGTAATTCATGAAATAACGGCTTTAATTTTTCGCTGAAACCCTTTAGCCTGAACCCAGACGGAATGGACTGTTTTGTCAGCGGTTCATATTCATCTGGAAAAGAAAGATTTCATCCGTTTTTGTGTTTGAACTGATGCGTTTAGATTTTTCGTTTGAAGAATCTGTCATTTTTGCGCAGCAAAAAAGTGCTCAGAATCAATTCAGACAGAACAAGTTACGGACAGAAAAGACCCTGCCGGAGTATGAAAAAATGAAATGTGTGATACCGATAACGAATAACAAGGCAGCTCGGCGGGGGCCGTTTTGCCGAGGCTCAGCGAATCATCCCCGGGGACTTGGACTTTGGTTGCCTGCGTGTACGCACGCGGACAGGCAGCTCCGCTGGCTTGGGGTATAGAAAACAATTATCGATCATGAAAAACAAAACCTACAAAAGCACGGTTATCTCCTGGAAGTCCGGACAGGGATACGGGTTCATGAAAAATCCGAACGGCGGATCAGACCTGTTTTTACACATCAACGACATTCAGGGGAAGCGCGAACCGGACTGCGGGGATTTTGTCCGTTTCCGGCTGAAAACCGATGAAAAAGGAAAAACGGTGGTTTACGGTGCCCGTCTCATTCAATTCACGGCGCTTTCCGCTATGAGCTGGATCACCACCGTCGCCATCGCCGGACTTCCGTTCATTCTCTCTCTCATCACCCTGAAACGAACCCCTTTTCCGCTGATTCTTTACTCCTGCATGGGAACACTCTGCTTTTTTATGATGAAAACCGACAAACGCCGCGCGGAAGAGGGCCGTTGGCGGATTTCAGACGATTCGATACATTTGGCACAACTTCTCTGGGGCTGGCCGGGAACGTTGATCGCTCAGAAAATCTATCTCCATAAAGCGCGCAAAAAACCCTTCCAGGGCACATTGAATTTCATCATCTTCCTCCACATCCTCTTTTGGGTGGATTATCTGGCGCTGGATCACCTGATTCTTAAAAATGTAATCCTTCTTCTTGAACAGGTCGCAACCGATTAACCCCTTCATTCGACGATTTGCGCCGCATCCGTCTTTTTAACTCAAATCATTCTGCACTGCATGAATGAAGTGTCATTACATGCCTGATGACATGCTGAACACCGGCATATAAAGCGCAAGAACCATCACAGTAACAAATACACCGAACAGGCAAATCAAGACGGGCTCCACCAGAGCAATCATTTTGGCAATTGAATCCCCGACCTCCGTGTCATAGATGTCCGCAATTTTTTCAAGAACCAGCGGAAGCTGCCCGGAATCCTCCCCCACATCAATCATGCGCACCACCAAATCCGGGAAATTCCCGGTGGCACGCAACGTTGAAGCGAAGCGATTCCCGGTCACCACTTTTTCACGAACCTGCATAAGGGACCGTTCGAGATACTTGTTCCCCACCACGATTGAGCTGATTTCCAACCCCTGAACCAGCGGAACCCCCCCATTGGCGGTGATCGAAAGCGTTTTACAAAACCGGGCCAATCCGATTTTGAGCAGAATCGGACCGAACATCGGAATTTTAAGCAATGCGGAATCAAATCCGCGCCGGCCAATGGGAGTTGATCGATAAAAACACACCCCGGCAACGATCGCAATAACGATCCCCGAAACAAAAGGAAACGCTTTTAAAGCCATGTCGTTTGTATCAAATGCAAACTGCGTTATCGCAGGCAGCTTGCTCCCTATTTCAGCAAAATTTTTCTTAAACATGGGAAACAGAAACAGCGTCGCACCGATATTGACCAGAATAAATGCAACAATCATAAAAATCGGATAACTCAACTTCGAGGAAACTGAACTTTTCAGTTTTACCATGCCTTCAAGATAATCCGCCAGTTGCGAAAGCGTCTGTCCCATCGTACCGGTTTCCTCCGCCACACGGATCAGACCGATAAATACCGGAGAAAAAACTTTATACCTGTTGAAGGCCTTAATGGCCTCCGAAAAGGAAACCCCGCTGTGTAGCGCCTCTGCCGCCGGACGAAGCGTCGCAGAAAGTGTGTTATGGCCCATCGAACCGATAATCCCTTCCAGCGCATCCCGCAAAGGCAGCCCGGCGGAAACCGCGATCGAAATCTGCCGGCAGAAAATCACCACTTCCATCTGTTTAACGGCTTTAGGTCCGCCGAATGACAGAGGCGCTTTGCCGGTCTTCTTTGCGGAAGCGCCTTTCACAGGCTTCGCTTCCTTTTGTGCACTTTCCTTCCTGACCCGTTCCGCTCCTTGTTGAATCACCTCCAGCGGGATCATACCCTGCGCTTTGATCTGACGGACAACCTCAACCCGGCTGGCCGCCTCCATCGTCAACGAGACGGGCTGTTTACGGGAATCCTGTGCTTTAACCTGAAACAGCGGCATGAATTAATCCTTTCTCAGCTATCGCCCGCTGCCACCTTCATGACCTCAACAAATGTACTCACCCCGTCTCTGACACGCGAGAACCCGCTCATAATCAGCGGCTCCATCCCTGCCGCGATGGCGGTTTCACGCACGACGGCATCCGACGTTTCCGAATTAATCACGGGAGCAATCTTCGAGGTTACTTCAAGAAACTCAAAAATGGCGCATCGTCCCCGATAACCCCGCCCTCCGCACTCGCTGCACCCAACCGGCTGATAATACTGCCATGTATCGGCATCAGGGAAAAATTTCTGTATGACGCGCACATGATCGGGATTAGCCGGTGCCGGTTTTTTACAATGCGGACACAACCGGCGAACCAGACGTTGTGCAATCACCAGCTTGACCGTACTGGCAATCAGAAAGTCCTCCACTCCCATGTCTATCATGCGCCGGAACGACGAGGTGGCATCGTTCGTGTGCAGCGTGCTCAGCACAAGGTGTCCCGTCAGCGCGGCGCGCATGGCAATTTCACAGGTTTCTTTATCGCGCATTTCCCCAACCATGATCACATCCGGGTCCTGACGAAGAATCGCACGGAGAGCGCCGGGAAAGGTCATGCCGACCTGCGAACGAATGGCACACTGGTTAATCCCCTCCAGTTGATATTCCACCGGATCTTCAACGGTCTGCAAATTAGTCTCCACATCATTCAGATAACTGAGAGCACCGTACAGCGTGGTTGATTTTCCTGATCCGGTCGGACCGGTCACCAGAATAATTCCATGAGGCAGAGACAAAATACGCCGGAAATCCTCCAGCGTTTTCCCTTCAAACCCGATATCATCCAGCTTAACCACCAACGAATCCCGATCCAGCAGCCGCATAACGACTTTTTCGCCATGCACTTCAGGAAGAGTGCTCACGCGCAAATCGATCGTTTTTGGCCCCGATTTAAACTTGAACCGTCCATCCTGAGGAACCCGCCGCTCCGAAATATCCATACTGGAAAGAATCTTGATACGGGCGACCACAGCATTGTACATGCTTTTAGCCGGAGGAGGAACCTCCTGAAGACGTCCGTCCACCCGCATCCTGATCCGCACCTTGTTTTCACCGGGCTCAAAATGAATGTCACTCGCCCGGTCGCGCAAGGCGGTCATCAGAATCAGATTCACAAACTTCACGACCGGCGCTTCATTCGCCTTCGACTCATCTTCATCCCCGCCATCTCCCGCCCCGTCGTCATCCAACTGTGAAATAGAGAAATCGTCGGTTTCCATCAGCGTATGAAGAGACTCATCCACAAACGCCTCTTCTGCATAAAACCGCTTGATACAGGCATCAATTGCTTCCTGCGTGCTGATCGCCTTCCGGATTTCAAGACCGGTAAAAACACCAACAGCATCAATCGCCTCCAAATCCATCGGATTTGCCATGGCAATGGTAACACTGACTCCCTTTTCTGAATCAACCGGAACGATACAAAACCGTTCCGCAATCGCTTTCGGAATCAACTTGATCAAAGACGACTGAACCTTAAAGTCACGATCCAGTTCGTAATAGGGAATCCGCAACCGCTTTGCCAGCGCCTGCGCCAGCTCAACAGGAGTTCCCTTCGGCAGATTTAAAAGCTGGCGAAGCCGTTTTTGATCCACGAAAGACGATGGCGTTTTTTCTTTCGAGGTATTATCAAAGAAATCCAACCCTATTGAGCCCATAACTTCTCTCCGGACAGTCCGGCCCCTCTTCGGCAAGCCGGACCGCCCTTTGTCATTTTTTCAATCGTTCAACAAAAACACCTATTCCGCAGAAAGTTCGACGGAAATAGTCTGAGTATCATCCGATTTTGAAACCGGAGCAGCCGGTTCTCCGGCCGATTCTGTATCCATAACTTCAACCAGAGACGTTTTCGACTCGGCATCCATCGACTGTTCTTCCGTAACCTCCGCCGCCGGAATCACAATCTCAGGTTCTTCGGAAACAGGAGAAACCTCCGGCTCAACCCTCTTCGAGTTCTTATAAAACTCATCCCACGTCAACGGAAGCGCCTTTTCAGACCGGTCAACTTCCGCATGCAAAGCGGCAATATCCTTCTCCGCATTGCCCTGAACACATGCATTCAGGAAAATCACAAGCTCAATCTTGTTCTTTTCTGCGGTATTACGACGGAACAAACGGCCCAGCAGCGGAATATCGCCCAGCAAAGGAACCTTTGTCACCCCGTCAGCCCGGCGATCACTGATCAGGCCGCCGATCGCAATCGTCTGCCCGTCCTCCACCGACAGGCGGGTTTCAGCCTCACGGGTCTTAATGATCGGATACGAAACGTCCAGCTTGTCATTTTTGAACGCGACCTCTCCGTCTTTTTCTGTCACAACCGGATGAACCACCATACTGATCAGGTTGTCTTCACAAATCTGTGCAACAACATTCAGTTGAATCCCGATCCGTTCATAATACTCCAGTTTCGTTGTTGATCTGGTCACCCCTCCGCTATCCTCTTCCTTAAACGAAACAATCGGATAACGGGTGCCGACCAGAATGGCAGCCTCCTGATTTTCCTGAGCCAAAATACGGGGAGCAGACAGCACGTTTACGTTCGCATCATTCTGTACCGCCGATAAAACCGCGCCCAGGTTAAAATGCGACCCGGAATGAAGAAGTCCAAAATTCAGCCCGGATCCAACCAAATCACCGATTGCATCCGAATTCAAGGCCGGCGAAAAGGAACTCTCACTGGCACCGGGAAGCGCAGAACCAACCGATATCGGCAACCCATTAATGGCTTCCGGCTTTAACGTAACCGGGTCCACATATATAGAAGATCCCGTCAGCCCTTCGGTTATATTCAATCTTCTGGTGCTCAAATGTCCGGCATCCCCAGACAACCCCCAGTCAATGCCAATATCCTTGACCGCACCATTTGCAAACTCAACGAAATAGGCGCGAATCTCAACTTGTCTTGACTGCGTATCAATCTCAGCCAAAACCTCCGCAATACGACTGATACTTTCGGGAACATCCTGAACAACCAGGGTTTTAGAACTCTTCACCCGGTCCTTTTCCCTGATCTGATCTCGGGCGCGCTTGGCGGCCTCTGACGTATCGCCGCCTTCTGAAAAGGCCCAGCCCGCCACCTGAGCAATCTCAACCACACTGCAGCTTCCGCGCGGAGAGAGGGTTTTTTTCACAAGATTCGTAATGTCGTTGGCATTCAGATAATTCAACTCAAACACTTTGGTCTGCAAAGGCTCAACTTCGGTCAGCGCCTTCAGTCCTTCGAGCTGATCAACCACAATCGTTTTTCCGACGCGGCGATACCCGTAGCCATACGGTTTAAGAATAACATCCAGACATTCGCTCAACGGAACATCCTGCAGATCCAGATTAAGCTGACGCGTCGAAACATCCGGCGCAATCACCACGCTGGTTCCGCTCTGCGCGGCAATGAATTTGAGGACATCGCTCATTTCCGTCTGCTGAACACTCAGGGAAATCAGCGGATCCGACGCTCCCCACCCGGCGGGAGATGCGCACAAGACACCTGCCATTCCGGCTATTATCGCGAACTTTTTATACCATAGAGACATATTGTCCATCCTTTCTGTTCTTATTGCTGTTTTTTTCCAAACCACTTCGACCTGTCATCACCTTTACCCTGCATTGCAACCAGACGCTGCTCCAGCCACTTTGGCTGCGTGGACCGGCACATCGCAACTTCCGCACTGATGGAACCGTTTAGCACAAGCCGTTCCAAACAATCATTCAATGTGTACATGCCCTCTGCTCCGGCCGTCTGCATGACCGAGTAAATCTGTTCCGGATGACGCTCCCGAATGAGTCGCTGAACCGGCTGTGTCACAACAAGAATCTCGCTGGCCAGCACAACCCCCCCGCCGCTTTTGGCCGGCAGAAGCGCCTGAGTGATCACCGCAACCAGCACCTGTGAAATCAGGTAGAACATCTGCTCCTGAACCTCGCGGGGAAAAACATCCGCAATGCGCCCGATCGCATGAACACTGTCATCGGTGTGCAGCGTGGACAAAACCAAATGACCGGTTTCCGCCAGAATCAATGCCTGCTGAATGGAATCCTGATCCCGCATTTCGCCGATCACGATTACATCCGGCGCACGGCGGAGATTTCCGCGCAACGCTGCCGAAAAAGAGGGAGCATCCTGACCTACCTCAATCTGCTCCACAGATGCGCGCCGGTTTGTATGAAGATATTCGATCGGATCCTCGATGGAAATAATATGAAGGCTCTCTCTGGAATTCAGATAATCGATAATCGCGGCAAGAGTCGTCGTTTTCCCCGATCCGGTAGATCCGGTGAGAATAATCAACCCCTGCCGTCTCTGGAGAATTTTTTTGACGGTGTCCGGCAATCCCAGAGATTCCAAAACCGGAATATCCTTGGAGACCAACCGTCCAACCAGAGCCCACTCTCCCCGCTGACGAAACACATTGAACCGAATCCGCCCATCTGAACAATTTCTGCTGAAATCCACACTGCCCTCCGAAGCCAGTGTCATCCGCAATCGTTCCGGAACCAGTTCATCCACCATGCGCTGCATTTCTTCAGATGTAATAAAATCGGCGGACAAATCGATCAACCCGTGCGTTCGTTTGGCGCGCGGAGGCGCCCCTACCGTCAAAATAATGTCCGCAGCCCCCTGTCCGTTGGCTTCAAGCAGAAGCTGCTCAAAAAAACTGATTTCTGGATTTTCCACTAAAGGACTCCTGTGCGGAACCTGAAGATCATCGCAACTCCGCCCGTGCGGTTGAAATGGTCTCCAACATGTACGCAGCACGGCCTCGGACCGCGACATCCGAATGTGTAATCCGGGCATTCCATTTCTTATACTCTTCCATCAGTCTGGTTTTAGCCGTTTCGAGATCCATGCCCACGTACAGTCCGAGTAAACACCCTGACGGAACGCCGCTCAGATCATTATTGAGAATGAAGCGATCAACCAGACGGGTAAACACGCCCATATCCATTCCAATTCCAACGCACAGGTCATAAAAAACCTTCAGCGCCTGTCTGGCTTCCACTTTCATTCCGTTCTCTTCAATCAGCAAAGAAAAGAACAGTCTCATAATGTCATTTCGCATGTCCGAATCAGCCGATTCCTTAAAAATCCTCGAGTAGGAGGCGCACGCCTCTTCCCAGCTAATCGTCGGGTTTTCGACTTCCACAATCAGACGGAAACTTTCAAAAATCTGCGCTTTTTCGTCCCCGCCCCAGGACTCCGACTCCTTCACCAGAAATTCAGCCGAACGTTCAATAATTAAGTCGGAATATTCATTAAATTTGGAACGTAACCCGACAAGAAGATACCAAATTGATGCGTAAATATCCGGCATCCTTTCTTTTACCTCGACAAATCCGGCCTCTTTCTGCTCGGCGACAAAAACACTCTCGCCGAACACTTCCGCACCGGCCACAGCCAGCGAGAAAGTCAACGTCCGGTTGCCTTTATACGAAAACCGGATCCGCTCCCATGGCAGAGTGACAATACGCGTCCAATCAGACAACTGGGCTTTGGGCTTTACCTTAATGGACGGGCCGTTGACTTCCAGCACATCGACCGTTTTCTCGGCCCCTTCACTTTTGAACAGAATCGGGGAAACAACTCCGTCCGTACAATCCTGAATCCGAAGCAGATAAGCGATCTGATCTTCGCGGTTCAACAAATCCCCCCGCGCGTCCACAACATAAGCAGGCAAGGGCCGGGTCACCATGGATACTCGAATGGAGAAAGGTATTCTCGACCTGATTTCCTTATATTTCCGGTAAGCGAACAACGCCGCAACTGACAAAACAACACCGGTAATAAGTCCCGAGAAAAA
>JALOTS010000266.1 GCA_025457785.1 Pontiellaceae bacterium
CGGGTAGCATCAATCTGCTTTTGAAGCTCCTCCGAAACTCCGGTGGTTTCGATGGTCCCGGCCGACAAATCGCCGGGATTCACAACTTTTACGCTCAGGAAAATGACCAGTTGCGACCGGATTTTGTCGCTGGAAGAGGCGCGAAACAGCGTACCCAGCAACGGAATGCTTCCCAGGATTGGAATCCGGCGTTCGCTTTTGATCTGCTCTTCCCGCAGCAGCCCGCCGATGGAAACCATATACCCGTCGTTGATCTCCAGCAGCGTATTCGCATTGCGGATCGCCACCACCGGATTGCGCCCCGCCGAGGATTCCTCATAGCGGATGATGTTGGAAACCTCCGGACTGACCTCCAGCACCACCCGGTCTTCAAAAATAGACTGCGGAGTGACCCGGAGCTTGATCCCGACCGATTTAAAATCGACCGAATAGCTTGTTCCGCCGGAACCGACATTCGACTTGGTGATCGGAATGTCTTCGCCGGACAGAATGTTGCCGGTATGTCCCCGGCGCAGAATCAGCGAAGGCGACGACAGGATTTCCGCAGTTCCCTTGCTTTCGAGAAACGTCAGAAACGAAGAAAAAACAGCCTGCTCGTCCGGGGCGTAATACATGTAGGACGACTTTCCGCTCAGACTGGCCGGATTCGCACCGGAAGGAACAATGGCATCCATCATGCGCGTGGCAAAGGCCGACGCAACGATTTTGGTGCTGGAAACGGTTCCACCCGGCAGCACGGGAATATCATTCATATTCACGAACTGGTTGTACTGCATGCTCAGATCTTTTTCGAAGCCGTCGGTAATCTGGAATTCCACCACGCTGGCGCTGACAAGAACCTGCCGTACCGGGCGGTCAATCGAGTCCGCGATTTCCTTCAGCTGCGGAATCCGCTCTTTTTCATCCGAAATAACAACCAGGTCGGAATCTTCACAATCCGACAGTTCACCGTTCACCGAAAGAAACGGTTCCATCGCACTGGCAAACGTTCGGCCGCTGATGTATCGGCACTCATAAACAAATACGTCCAGATTGCTGGCGCTCTTTTCGGAAAACTTCATCGCCAGATCGGAAAAACTGCCCATAATGGCATTAAAATTTTCCTGGTTACCGGACGAAACCCCGTTTGACGCCTCAGTCCCGGGCTGCGCTTCGTTTCCGTTTTCAGCAACAGACGCTGTCGC
This sequence comes from Pontiellaceae bacterium, assembly GCA_025457785.1. Taxonomy (GTDB): domain Bacteria; phylum Verrucomicrobiota; class Kiritimatiellia; order Kiritimatiellales; family Tichowtungiaceae; genus Tichowtungia. Next base: position 1,185 of record JALOTS010000266.1, read on the forward strand.
CGGAACGGGCTTTTCGGATGATCCGTCCCGACGAACCCTGCTCTCCGGGCGAACCCTTGGTATCTTCCCCTCGCCGGGCACCGAGGGCTGCTGTGCCGGCGTCACGAAAGATGCGGCGCACAACAGTATAATCAAAAGTTTTTTTATCACGTTGTTCCTTTGGTTCGAAAGACTATCGGTTAACAGAAAACGATTCGCACGACAATTTATTGCAAATCCCTCATTTTTTATATCCGGAGGGATGGGCCTGATGCCAATTCCATGCACTTTCAACAATGGAACGCAGGTCGGCATATTCCGGTTTCCAGCCCAAAACCGTCCGGGCTTTGGAAGAATCGGAAATCAGTCGGGTGCAGTCCCCGGCGCGGCGCGGCCGCACCTCGGCGGGAATCGGATGTCCGGTGACATCGCGGGCGACATGGATGACCTCTTTCACAGAATAGCCGTCGCCGTTCCCCAGATTGAATGCACCGGCGAGACCGGGCTTGATGGCGAGAATATGGGCCTGAGCCAGGTCGCGGATATGAATGTAATCGCGGATGCAGGTTCCGTCAGGCGTGTCGTAGTCGTTGCCGAAAATATAAATTTTTTCGCGCCTGCCGAGGGGAACCTGCAGGATCAGCGGAATCAGATGGCTCTCCGGCGAGTGATCTTCGCCGTATTTTTCCGTGGCGCCGCAGGCGTTGAAATAGCGCAGAAAAACACACTCAACCCCGTGAATCTGCTGCGCCCACGAGAATATTTTCTCACAGATCAGCTTGGACTCGCCGTAAACGCTTTCCGGCTTCTGCGGCAGGGATTCGTCCATCGGAACGATCGCCGGCGTACCGTAGGTAGCGCAGGTGGAGGAAAAGATCAGTTTTCTGCAATCCGCAGCGACCATCGCTTTGATCAGATTCAGCGAACCGCTGACGTTGTTTTCAAAAAACGGGAGCGGATCAGCCATTGATTCGCCGACTTCGATGTAGGCCGCGAAGTGAATAACCGCATCCGGCTTCGCCGCAGCGAATGCGGCAGCAAGAGTGTCGGGCTTACGAAGATCGCCCTGAATAAACCGGGCGCGCGGATCAATCGCGGCGCGGTGCCCGCGCTCCAGATTATCAAACACGGTCACATGATGGCCCGCGTCACAAAGCAGTTCCGTCGTCACGCTTCCAATATATCCGGCGCCGCCGGCGACTAAAACATCCATATACAGTTCTCCAGATTATCCCGAAAAGTATTGGGAAGATAACGCTGAAATCGCAATACGCCAAGCCTTTCCTGCTCCCCAATATCCGCCGGACGGTTTTTCCATCCGCGGGATAAACCGAAGCCGGGGTCAAGGCAGCCCGGCGGGAACCATGCAGGATGAACGCCAGAGGTCATCCCCGGCACGCAGACCTCGGTTGCCTGCCTGTGCGCGCCATGCCTGCGTCACAGACGCGACAGGCAGGCGCAGACACAGGCGGCTCTGCTGCCTTGGCTGTTATTGAACCCTTACATCGATCAGGTCGTAATAAGCTGTGCCGGCAAAAGTGGATGATGTAAAGCATCTCAGCGTGATGCTGGTGTTGGTCGCGGTGAAACTTCCCAGATACCGCTGCCAGCCGCCGTTCACGGCACTGAACGAGAATTGACCTTGACCGGTTCCGTCATATTTATCTGTCGTATCAAAATAGGCCGAGCCTGCCGTTAATCCTGTAACATTAATCCAGACACTGATTTCATAGGCCTTTCCCATCTCAAGCGGTATTGTCTGTCTCGCATAGCTGCTGGCCGCGTTAAGCTTCATCGACGCGACACCGCCTTCTGCGGCAGTGTCCGTTGACCGGGCGGCAGCTCCCGTAAGCGTCCAGGATGACGTATCGACTTCAAACGACGGGTTTATCACAATGTTCGGGTTGGTCGAAATCCTGTGCGATGTCGGATGAACTGAGGTTCTGCCGGTTTGATTCTTGACCATTCTGCCGCCATCCCCGGTCAGGCGGAGATAATAGTCCGAAGAACAGGCAACGCCGTCAGCATCCAGTGTCAGGAACCACTGATTAGTCGGTTTCATACCGGAATTTTCAGCCGCTTTGGCAATTGCGGTGGCTTCGTCGTATTCGTCGAACATGGCCACATAGACATTCGGAATGTTTTTATTGCGGATATTGTAAAACTGAGACCACATAAAATCACCGTGATAGCGGGGAATTTTATTCTGAGGGCTGTCTTTCCAGTTGGCCCAGGAAAACCCGGCAAATACAACGGGCTGGAAGTCCTGCCCGCGATTATTCAGCAGGGTCTGTTCCGAAGCCATTTGATTCGCATAGCTGTTCGCTCCGGCGATGTTGGTAAACGCTCCGACGGTCCAGGGAGAAATCATGTTCGCGTTCGTGTACACGCTGATGGTGTTCGTCGCCCACGTCCTCTTTGTCCCGATGATGACATAGCAGTTTTTTCCTTTGAAGAAATTGACGACATCGTTCCAGCTCGTGCCGTTGCCGGGATTGCCGTCACAGCCGATTCCCCAGATACAGACAACGGGCTTTCCGTTCTGTTTGGCGTAGGCACTGGAATTCGTCAAACCCAGCGATCCGGTAATCGTGTTGGTCCAGTCTTGTTTTATTTGGG
>JALOTS010000267.1 GCA_025457785.1 Pontiellaceae bacterium
CAACCAGACCGTTATGGCGATTCAGCGTCGGTTCGCGGAAGAAGTCCGGCATCGTGAAGCCGAACGAACCTATGCCGCCAATTTAACCCACGGCCAACTGTACGTTTTGCGGGAACTGCGAATGCTGTTTGAAGTTACTGAAAACGAGGAAACCAAACAAAACGTCAATGTCCTTGAAAAAGCGTTTCGCGGCACACTGACCGGTGCCGTGAAAAAAGAATTAAATCAATTGCGCCGCAATAGTGTGACGGGTGACGGCCTTCTCAAAAGTCTGATCAGAATTTACGACCAGCACAATTTAAAGGATGCCTCGACTCGACGCAGTTTTGATGCTGAGGATCGCCCGGTTTCCCGGATTATTTGCAGCGAAGCGTTTGTGTAAAAAGCCCTTCTCCATTCGCAAAAAAAGGGCGCTCCGGAACCGGAGCGCCTTTCAGCAATCGGCAACCGAGACGAAGTCGAGCTGGGCACCGCTATTGCGGGGCAACGAAGTGGCAATCGATAATCGCCAATGCCGTCTCAGCCCCACTTGCCTTTTTTCATGTGGCCCTGCTGTTCGGTCATCGAGAGCTTCATCATCTGCCAGGCCATTGCACGGCACTTGGTGAAAACATCGACACAGCCCGGATCCAGCTCATCCTTAATCCCGTCATTGCAGGCCTTTTCAACCTGACGGGCCAGATCAATCACATGCGAGTGCAGGGTGTTCGTGTGGCGCGAACGCTCGACCAGCCTGGCCGCCGCCTCATCCAGCATCGTAAACTTTTCTTTAGGCGCACCGCATTTAGGACATTTTTCCGGAGCTTCGTCGCCGTCATGAATATATCCGCAGGCTTCACATTTCCACTTTTTCATTATCATTCTCCTTTTGGGTTAAAACACGATCTGTTTACTAGGATTTATATCTCTCCACGTCAAGCACGCTTGTACTCGCACGAATCGAAGCCTACACTGCTCCGCATGAAACTCAAAGATTTTATCCAACTATTAGAAACCCTCGCCCCGCCGGAACTGGCCGAAGAATGGGACAACGCCGGCCTGCTGATTGAGCCGCTTAACGCACGCGATATTAAAACAGTTCTGCTCACCATCGACCTGACAGAAGACGTCGCGCACGAGGCCGTCCGGCTGCACGCCGATTTTATTGTCGCCTACCACCCGATCTTTTTCGGCGGTTTCCAAACCTTGGAAAAATCAAACCCGCAGGCCCGCACCGCGATGATGCTGATCGAAAAAGGGATCGGAGTCTACTCCCCGCACACCGCGCTCGATGCCGCGCCCGGCGGCGTGAATGACTGGCTGGCCGGCCTGTTCGACGGCGAGGTTTCCGCCGCCGGGACGGCGCGTCTGATTGCTTTGCAAAGACCGATACTGCTTCCTGCCCTTGGAAAACAGGTCAAAGAAAAACTGAAACTCAAAACCGTTCAGATTGCACCCGCCGGAAAAACAATTAAAACGATCGCTCTCTGCGCGGGCTCCGGCATCGAGGCCCTGCGCGATATTCAAGCCGACTGTTATCTGACCGGCGAAATGAAACACCACGATGTGCTCGCCGCCGTCCAGAACGGCACGTCCGTCATTCTCTGCGGTCACACCGAAACCGAGCGCGGATATCTTCCAATCCTCGGAAAAAATCTGCGTCGCGCCTGCGAACCGGAGATGCAAATCATGCTTTCAAAAACCGATCGTGCTCCGTTAAGGATCATTTGATATGCCCGCCTATCTGGTTCTCTCCATTATCGCTGCATTTTTCTACAGCGTCAGCGGCCTGTTCAACAAACAGGCGATGGCCCATGGATGCGGACCGCTGCGGCTGTTCATGGTTCAGGCGTGGATCGGTGCCGTGCTGATGTCTCCGTTTCTCTTTCAGGGAGACCCGATGCCCGTGTCCGTCTGGTGGCAACCCGTGCTTACGGCGCTCTTCTGGTTTGGCGGTGCGGCCGTTTATGTCTACACCCTGCGCGACGGAGACCTCAGCATCATCGGCCCGGTAGCGGGAATCAAACCGGTTTTCAACGCCATGCTGATTGCACTGCTGCTGCGCATCCAGGTGCCGCTCTCCACATGGATCGCCTGCGGACTGGCTGCGACGGCGCTGGCGGTGATGCGAACCCCGTCCAGTCACGGCAGTCATTCGTTCGGTCGAACCGCCCGGCAAACTCTGGCGGCCATGCTGCTTTTCGCCCTGACCGATATTTGTCTCCAGCACTGGGCTCCCGCCTGGGGCGCACTGCGCTTTTCCGCGATCCTGTTCCTCGGCGGGGCGTTGCTGTCACTCAGCCTGATTCCGCAGTTCGGAAAAAAATACCGCGATCTCTCCGCCGCAGCGCGGCGCAACCTGTTCATCGGCGCTCCGCTGGCGGCGGTGCCCGGCATTCTGATCGGATTTGCGATCGGCCGCTACGGCCACGGGGCGGAAATCAATGTCGGTTACAGCTCCCATGTACTCATGACGCTCGGTGTCGTCTGGTTTTTCGGCCGCCATATGGGCAACACAGAACACACATCCGGATATAAAATTTTCCTGCGCCGCCTGACCGGAGCGGCCATTCTGCTCGTCGCGATCCTGCTGATCATTTCCGAACGTACTCCTTAAAAAAGCGTGCAATCAACTCCGGGGCCTCTTTCGGAAACTTATGCCCGCCGGGATGAATCAGCGTCACCAGCGGTGTGCCGCTCACCGACGAATAAAGCGTCCCGGTCAATTCTCCGGACTCAGCCCACGGCTCACCGGATTCTGAACAGCCATTGAGGTTGAAAACCGCTTTGATCATCCGCTCCTGCCAGGCATATTTCACCAGCGGATCGGTTTGCCCCGCAATATGTAAAGCGGGTTTTGGTTTCATGGCTGAAAATCCTTCGCGGAGCACCGCGCCCGAGGGAGCCATCGCCGCAAACCGATCGCCGCGTGATGCCCAAAGGCAATAGGTAAAGCAGCCGCCATTGGAGTGACCGGTGCTATACACACGATTCGCATCCACCCGATCCGCCAGCGAATCGTACACCGCATCAAAGAATTTCAAATCCTGATTGGCGGGATCGTTGGGATTTGAGTTCCATCCGTTGCGCTTCCCTTCCGGATCGGTCAACTGACCGACCGTCGGCAATCCCTGCATATACACCACCATGGCCTCCGGCCAAACCTCGTGTATCCTGAAACTGCGCGCGGCGTTCTGCATCGAGCCGCCGTGCCCATGAAATGCAAAAACCAGCGGACAGCCGTTGGACAAAATCGTCTCTGGAATCCAAACCTGCGCCTCTCGTGTTACGCCGTCAACCACCCACGTTCTGTTCTCCATCTCAGCAGACGCAACAACACCAGTCAGCAGGAAAACTCCGATTGCCAAAACCTGTTTTGTTTTCATGTTACACAATATAACTCCAATCAGCTCAAAATATTGGATTGGAAATCTAAAATAAATCCATAGGGTGACCGGAATGAACATGACCCCCATCGGAATCATACACTCCTGCTTCAAGGAAAAGTTCGGCATCCCGCGTCAGCCGGGGCTGATCAAAAGCGCAACGGCCACGCTGGAACTGATCCCGCCGTACAACGTCGCAGAAGCGCTGCGCGGCATCGAGGACTTTTCCCATCTCTGGATTCTCTTTGTTTTTCACGAAAGCATCTGTAAAACATTTCAGCCGACGGTTCGTCCGCCGCGCCTCGGAGGCAACACCCGCATCGGGGTTTTCGCAACGCGCTCTCCGTTCCGTCCCAACCCGATCGGGCTTTCGGTTGTTGAACTCAAAAGCGT
>JALOTS010000268.1 GCA_025457785.1 Pontiellaceae bacterium
AAGCCGTATCGATGGGTTGCGGAAGGCCAAAGCATTCTGGAAAAAATAAACAGGGCGCGAAAACAATTAAACAAACCTATTTATGAGTCAGGACACTAGGGGCGAGATTCTTGTCGCCCCAAACAGATCGTGTGCGATGGATAAAATCCGCATTTGGCACCGCAATTATTATGAGATGATTGTGCGCACGCCGGAGGCCGAGCAGACGATTGCGAATTATATTCGGCTGAACCCGTGGCGCTGTGTGATGGATTTCGGCAACGGGTTGCGCGGGATGGGGAATCCGGCGTTGTGGACTGGGAAAAAGCTGGGGGTTTTATGTTCGCGCAATGCGCCGCGCCCGAAAAGTATTCCCAAGGCAGCCGTCTTTTTTGGTGGATTCCACTCCCCCATGGAGAAAGAGATTTTCGAAAAACTTCTGGACTGCAAGCAGCCGGTTATCTACTGCCCGGCATGGGGGTTGGAAGGCGCATTGAGTCCGGCCGTGCTGGAAGCTCTTGAGCAGAACCGGATGCTCATGCTGGAAATGAAGAATCGCGATGGCGATCTGGCCGCAGCGGAACAACGGAACCGGTTTGTTTTAGAGTCTGCGGATGAACTTTGGCTGCCGCATGTGACACCGGGAGGGATGCTTGATCGTTTGATCCGTGAGTTGAATATGAGATCAAAAGTCAGGGCACTGCTCGAACATGGCAAATAATCCGTCGGTTGCTTTTCCGGGTACGGCCGGCGGACTGAAAATGGTTTCAGCCGCTAAGCCATTCGGTTCAACTGTTTTCTGCGGAAACCGGCAGGTTCATCTATGCCACAATTTTTTTGCACGCTTCTAATCAAACCCTAACAATTCTCTAATACAGTTCGCTCATATTCTTTTCCGTACAAAGGCAGCCGCCGGGAAATGAGGGCGAAAGGAAAGACCTTCGATCCGGTGACTGCAGTGAATGAGGACGGTGTAAAAAAAGGAGAAACTTTTCATGAAAAACAAATTGGCAGGTTCAGTTTTAATTGCGGCGGTCGCGTCGCTGATGGCGCAAGCCCAGGTGGCGGTGGATGCCGGTCTTCCGGATTATAAAGCCGTGCAGGGCGTTTCCGGTACGATCAAGAGCATCGGCTCGGATACGATGAATAATATGATGGCACTGTGGGCGGAAGGGTTTAAAAAAATGTACCCGAACGTGCAGGTCGAAATCGAAGGCAAAGGCTCTTCCACCGCGCCGGTTGCGCTGATTGAAGGAACCGCAACATTCGGCCCGATGAGCCGTTCGATGAAGCAGCTTGAGATTGACGGTTTTGTTGCGAAGTACGGCTATAAGCCGACCGAACTGCCGACCAGTATCGACATGCTGGCTGTTTATGTTCACAAAGACAACCCGGTCAAGGCCTTGTCGATGACCCAAGTGGATGCGATTTTCTCCAAAAACCGCAAGCTGGGTAACGCGGAAGATATCACCGGATGGGGACAGCTCGGCCTCACGGGTGACTGGGCTAATCTGCCGATCAGTCTGTACGGCCGCAATGCCGCATCGGGCACCTACGGCTATTTCAAAGAACACGCGCTCGGCAAAGGCGACTACAAGGATTCAGTTAAAGAACAGCCCGGCAGTTCCGCCGTGGTGCAGGGTGTTGCCACCGACAAAGGGGCGATCGGTTACAGCGGTATTGGTTACAAAACGGCTGATGTACGTGCGCTCCCGCTGGCACAGGATGCGTTTTCATATCCCGTAGATCCCACACCGGAAAACGCCTATACCGGCGAATATCCGCTGTCCCGTTATCTCTATCTTTATGTGAACGTCAAACCCGGCAGCGAACTCGATCCGCTTCGCCGCGAGTTTATTAAATATGTCTTCAGCAAACAGGGTCAGATGGATGTGGTGAAAGACGGGTATTTCCCCGTGACCGCGACCATCGCCCGCAAGACGCTGCAATCGCTGGGCATTGCGGCGGATTAGCAAACAGAATCTGACAGAAACCAAAAACGATGAGTCAGCAGTTTACAGGACGGACGAGGCGCAAGAAAACACACTGGAGTGTGCGGGCCTCGGACCGTCTGTCTAAATTGCTGATTACGGTGGGTGGAATCGGCACAATTCTTGCCGTTTCCACCGTTTTTTTCTATTTGCTTTACGTCGCGATTCCTTTGTTCCGTCCGGCGCGAATTGACGGCAGCGAAACACTGGCCCGTCCTGCCGACGACAACGCGCGTCCGCTGTCCATCCAGTCCGACGAATACGGATTGATGAGCCGGATTCTTTACGCCGACGGACGGCTGGTCTGTGCCCGGCTTGATACGGGCGCGGTGCTTTCTGAACAGATGCTCTTCACCAACGCCGCGCTGACGGCTTTTACACAGGATGCCGCGACATCCGAGGCTCTTTGCGGCTTCGCCGACGGCTCCATTCAAATGGGGCGAATTCATTTTGTAACGTCGTATGTCGATGAAAAAGAGTTGCCTCCGGAGTTGCAGGCGTTAAAGGGCGCTGAATGCGGCGCGTGGAACGGCGGGCTGATTCAGCGCATTTCCGACGTGCAGTTTCGATCCGTTAAAATTTCCGCTGTTTTTGATGAACCGGTTCCCGGCGAAACGGCCTCCCCGGTGCGGTTGCTCGATCAGACCGTCAGTCCGCAGGGTCAGATTTCTGTCATGCTGAATGACGAAGGGACGCTTTCGCTGCTGCGGTTCACCCGCCGTGAAAATATGCTGACCGGCAAGGTGACGATTCGCCGCAGTGCATCGGTCATTCCCTACAACAAAAGCGAACATCGCGAACCGCCCGCCTGGGTTCTTTTGTCCGGTCTGGGCGATACGGTGTGCGTCGTCTGGCGCGACGGCTCGCTGCTGCGTTTCGACACGCGTAATTTCACCGCACCATCGCTGATCGAACGGATCGACCTGGTGCCTGAACCGGATCGTAAACTGACCTCACTGCAACTCTTGCTGGGACGCGCCACGCTGTTGGCGGGCGATTCGTCCGGTCGGATTCAGGCCTGGTTTCCGGCGTTTACGCCGAACGATTCATCGCAAACGTTTTTGACGGCGGCGCATAGCTTTCAAGGGCCGTCGGCAGTCACCGCGCTGGCCTCGTCGGCGCGCATCCGCATGATTGCGGCCGGATATGAAAACGGACAGGTCGATCTGTTTCATGTCACCAGCGGGAAGCAGCTTGCGCATCTCGCCGCAGGCGACGCGCCGGTGCAGGCGCTGACAACTGCTCCCAAAGACGACGGTCTGCTGGCATTAACCCCGGGCCGTCTGGTTCAATGGAAGATTGACCCCCGGCATCCGGAAATAACCCCCGCCGCGCTTTTTCTGCCGGTCTGGTACGAAAGTGCGGCAAAGCCGGAACACGTCTGGCAATCGTCGTCCGGCACCGATGACTTCGAGCCCAAATTCGGTTTAATGCCGCTGATTTTCGGAACGCTTAAAGCGACACTGTTTTCGATGCTGTTCGGTGTGCCGATCGCCTTGCTGGCGGCCATTTTCACCAGTGAATTTCTTTCACCTCGTGCCAAGCTGTACATCAAACCGGCCGTTGAAATGATGGCGGGACTGCCGAGCGTTGTGCTGGGTTTTATTGCCGCGCTGGTGCTGGCCCCGATTGTCGCCGGGATGCTGACCGTTTTTATGACGGTCTTTATCACGGTTCCGGCGGCCTTTCTGATCGGCGCGTACATCTGGCAGCTTCTTCCGCACGGCTGGACGCTCCGTCTGGCGCGCTTCCGGTTGATTTTTATGCTGCTGGCGGTTCCCGCCGGA
>JALOTS010000269.1 GCA_025457785.1 Pontiellaceae bacterium
GGCGACATGCGCCATTTTTTCACCGACGAACACGTTGCCTTCTTCAAAAACGAAGAAGAACTGGTACAAAAGGCAATCTCCTTTCAGCGCGACGATGCAAAACGCCGCGCCGTGGCATCCGCCGGACGGGTATTCTACCACGAACACTTTTCCGGACAGCGTATCGTAAAGTTCATGGTCGAAACCACGCTCGGGATTCCCTTCTCCCGCGACTATCTCTGGAGTACTGAAGTGTACCGATGAACCGCAAAGCGCCGGTCCAGAATATCAAGGCAGCAGTTGCCGTCTGGCCGCATCGCTCCAGCACTCTTCAACCGGTTTCCACTCCGTTTCAATCCAGCCCTTCACGTCCGTTGCGCTGATTTCATCGACAGCCACCCTCAACATGGATCCTCTGGCGCAATGATATTCAACAAGTCCCGCCGTCAACGAATGCCGGCAGTTGCAGGAAGGCGTTATGTCAATCACCGGCAGTCTCGTATTCAACGCTTCGGAAATCATGGATGCGCTATCTTCTGTGACAAAAACACACGAGGCATTCACCAGAAGGTCAAAGGGCTTTCTGCGGTCCCCTTCTCTCCAAAGCACCGTATCGGAAATCACTTCGGGATAAGCTTCCCGATACGTTCTCAGCAATCGTTCGACCTCATCGCCCGAACGGGGTGATGTGGAAATCGAAAGAAGTACGCCCGCGTTTCGCGCCCGGTCCATCAATCCGTTAAGCAGATTCTCCCAGCAACCGTCCGAATAGTCATATCCGCGCGCCTTGCCTCCCAGCAAAACGCACCAGATACGGTGCTCTTTGTTTAAGGAACGTCGTGCTTCAACAAACTCGACGTAGCGAAAGGACACAGGCAGGTAGTCCAACGAACAGTCTGCGTTCTCCACCGGAGAGGATGGCGTTGAAATCAGCGTCTTGTAAAACTGTCGCGAAAGACGTCGTGGCCGTCCGATAAAAAGTATGCCGGCCTTGCTTCCAGAAGCAAGAATAGCTGCGGGGAATTCAAACGGAGCTGTTTTGGCAAGAATGAATGATCCTGCCTCGACGTTTACATAGTCGGTCAGCGCCCATCTTGCAAGACGCTCGGAAACGCTGCTGTCTTGACCTAAACGCGATCGGATAAAAATGAGCAGCCGGTACAATGGATAAAACACCCTTTTTCTGGAGACCACCTCGCACGAAAGCGGAATAATATGGTGAGTTTCCGTCAAAACAGAGGCCAACGCCAGCAACTGCTGGTTGCTTCCGTGATACTTAGACTGAAGAACATAGACTTTCATTATGCCTCCGCCCGTACGCTCAGATCGTCTTTAAGGTGAATCCCTGTATCAACTGCTGTTGCACGAGACGCTCTGCAAAGGCAATATTACACTGCCGGAAATTCCGTCGAACCTCCGCAGCCCGGCCAAGACACAGAGATCGGCTCAAATCGATATCTTCCAATACCTCAGCCAGAACATCTGCCCGCCCCTTTTCAATCGGAACCATCCGGGTCGGAGATATATCGAAGCCGAGCAGCAGACTCCGGAATTTTGAAGAATACCCCATCAGCACCACAGAACGCCCGGAAAGCAAACCCCAGTACGCGCCATGATAGGAGTTGGTGACGACCGTCCCGGAGCAGGCCAGTGCATCAGAAAAAACCGCAGCGCTGCAGTTGTTGAAAAGAAGATTCCAGCCTCTGTGCCTAGCCATGAATTGAAGGTTTTCATGTGCGGAAGGATCTCCAATCACCTTGGAATCCGCATTCAGAAACAACAGAGTTTCTTTGCCGCCAGGCTGATCCAGCATCGGATGCATGCAACTGGCACACGGCAGATACCGGCTTTCTGATTCGACAGCATCCACGTCCCTTGTAGCCCAATCCGCATAGGGCAACGACGTTACGACATCCAGCTTATCAACGCCCGAGCACAATGATTGCCCGACCGCCCACATGACGGATTTTTTTATTGGAATTCCTTTTGACGGCAGAGCTTTTACTCCAAAATCCTTATACACTCCTCCGCCCACGATATGCAGGTTCCTGACCGGTCCCAGAAACTCAAAATAGTGCCTCGGAGAACAGAGATTATCGCCCAGGTTTCCCTTTTCAGGATAGTGATGAACAAAGACCACCCCGTTTTCAGTTACGTACCTGTTCTTTTTTTGAAAAATCGCACGCATTGATTCCTACACCGTTCCATTCAGCGCCTAAAAGCTGTAAAAAATGACCAACGGGAGATGATTGTGCCGCATTTTATTTCCGTACGCTAGGCCAATTTGCCTGCGATTTTACGTACCGCGCCTTCCACTTCCGCCCTTGACTCCGAATCCTCTGCCAAGTACAAATCCTGATCCTGATCGATTAACCGGAGACTGCACATCCGGTTTTACCGATGAAAAAGTGTTCCCCCGGCATTCCGTTCAACTCACGAAAGAGCGCTCATGAAGAGAATTATAAAAAAAACAACTCAGAGTCTTGGCATAGATCAGTATTTGCGCCGCCGCATTGATTCCTCAAAACTGCCGATTGGAAGCACTGTGCTGATTCACATAGGAAAATGCGGCGGGCGCACAGTAAGGGATGGAATTCAAAATGCAACGCGGAACTCAACACTCCACGAAGTTCACATAAGAAAACCCATCTACAGAAAAGATCTAAACTACATCATTGTAGCCCGCGGTCCTATAGCGAGGCTGAATTCAGCGTTTCGGTGGAGATACAAGCTTGTCGTATCTGACGGCGTTCAGAAAAACAGATTTAAAGGAGAATATGAAGTCCTAAAAAAATATGAAACCTTAACCCGTTTAGCTGAAGCCCTTTATCATGAGAATGGAAAAGCAAACGCTGTCGCGCAGCGGGAAATACGGAAAATCCACCATATTCGGGAAGATATTTCATTTTACCTTCATGATTTACTTAACAGATGTCATCCAAATCAAATTATTGCGGTTCTGATGCAGGAAAACCTCAACGAAGATATTTCCCGTGTATTTGGTTTTAAAAACGAATTAAACCGGCATTGCAATCCAGGTCCGGAAGAAAACAAGGCCTTGTCTGAGGCCGGCATGAAAAACCTCATGAGGTTTTTTCAAAAAGACTACGAGGCGTTAATTAAGCTTTATTGCTGGGGAAAAATTGATCGGGATGTGATTTTAAAAGCACTGTAGCCCCCCTGCCTCAAAATATGCCGAAGCGTCTGCCGTCGATGACCGATCGCAGATCCACACGATCCCTCGAACCCGGGCCGAAGAACAGAACCGAACCCTGAGACCCGCATCGGAAACGTTGCAGACACCCGTTCGCGACTTTTCCGGCAAATTCCAGCCCTGACGGCCGGATAATAAGCGCCCTTTTTCTTTCAAATCACAAAACGGCGGACGTTTTGCGTAAAACGCCGCCGTTGTTTTGAAAAAAAGTTAAATCCGGGTAAGCGTGATAAATATGATAGCATCTGCAGACACATCATCGGCGCTAACGCCAAATACCCACTTGATGGTTACGCTGGTGTTGCTTGATGCAGTGACGGCCGACAGACAATATGTAATCATCGCCGAGGGGTCGATGCCGGCGGGTTCGCATATTCTTATCACGATCGGGACAAGTTCATTGTTGATGAATTTTACTAGACGGTTGGCGAACGCCCTGACATTTTGCAACGGAATGGTGTCAACCACGATAGAAGGAATATTAACCGTCGAAACAGCCCCTTCGATACAGACTGTCACCACACCGGCAAAGGACATCTGATAAAGGCCCGGCGGCAGA
>JALOTS010000030.1 GCA_025457785.1 Pontiellaceae bacterium
CGACCAGATATCCATTCATGACGGAGGAGTGATAGACCTTGTATTTCATTCCTCTTTCTTTCAATTCCGCCTCCGTGATTTGATCGGCATCAATCCAAATCCGGGGGTCGGTATCTTCCCACAGCGCCGAAGTGGTGCAGGCCTGACACATTATCAGGGCGCCGAGAAGCAGGATGAGCAATCGGGTTTTCACAGGGGGATGTTCTCCGGAATCCGGTTTCGGGTTTGCGTGCAGTGTATCGATTCCGGAGTTTTCAGGAAGAAAAAAATTTGACTGTTTATCAGGCAAAATGACGGGACGGGCCGCCGGACATGGAATAATGGATTTGCTGAGGCGTGTTTCGGGAGTTTCGGTTTGCTTTGTCTTTTCAGCCTGTTAGTTTCTCCATCGCCTATGGCATTACTCAGTTTACAGAATATCCGGATTGCATTCGGCGGCCCCAAACTGCTGGATGGTGTGACATTGCAAATCGAGCCGGGCGAACGGATCTGTCTGCTCGGACGCAACGGCGAAGGCAAATCGACGCTGCTGAAAATTGTGAGCGGCGAACTTGAAGCGGACGGCGGCGAAATCGTCCGCTCGCGTGAGGTTCGCATTGCGCGGCTGGCGCAGGAGGTTCCTCGGGAGATGTGCGGAACGGTGTTCGATGTGGTTTCCAGAGATTGGAATCATGAACACGCGATGGAACATCCGGTGGAAAAAGCGATTTCCCTGCTGGGACTCGACCCGGAGCAGGCGTTTTGTGCGCTCTCCGGCGGAATGCGCCGCCGGGCGCTGCTGGCCAAGGCGCTGGTCAACGAGCCGGATTTATTGATTCTCGACGAGCCGACCAATCATCTTGATATCGAATCCATCCAATGGCTGGAAAATTTTCTGCTGCGCCGGCGCGGAACCGTGCTGTTTGTTACCCATGATCGCGTTTTTCTAAAAAAACTGGCCACGCGGATTGTGGAGCTGGATCGCGGACAATTGACCAGTTGGGCCTGCGATTATGAAACCTATTTGGCCCGCCGGCAGGCGCTGCTCGACGCGGAAGAGGGGCAGCGGGCGGAGTTCGACCGCAAGCTCGCCCAGGAAGAGGTCTGGATTCGCAAAGGAATCAAAGCCCGTCGTACGCGCAACGAAGGCCGTGTGCGCGAGCTGGAAAAAATGCGTATCGAGCGCAGCCTGCGCCGCGAACGGGTCGGTACGGTCAAGCTGCAGTTGAACGAAGCGGAGCGTTCCGGGCTCAAAGTGATTACGGCCAAAGATGTGTTTGCCGGATATGGCGGCGCGGACATCATTAAGAATTTTTCTGTCGAAATCCTGCGCGGCGACCGGATCGGAATCATCGGCCCGAACGGCTGCGGAAAATCGACGCTGCTCAACACGCTGCTGGGCCGGATTGTGCCGCGACAGGGCGAAATCAGGCACGGCACCCGGCTGGAAGTGGCTTATTTTGATCAGCAGCGTATCACGCTTGATGAAACGAAAAGCGTTAAATTTAACCTCTGCGCCGACAACGAATACGTGCAAACCTGCGGCGGACGGCAGCATGTCATCGGTTATCTGCGTAATTTTCTTTTTTCGCCCGCCGATGCCGCACAGCCCGTCGGCTCGCTTTCCGGCGGCGAGCGCAACCGGCTGATGCTCGCCAAACTCTTCGCTCAGACCTCCAACGTGCTGGTGCTGGATGAACCGACCAATGATCTGGATGTTGAAACGCTCGATCTGCTCGAAGAACTGCTGGCGGAATATCAGGGAACGATTCTGCTCGTCAGTCACGACCGCGCTTTTCTGAATAACGTTGTGACCGGAACGCTGGTGTTTGAAGGCAAAGGGACGATCAGCGAATACGTCGGCGGTTACGACGACTGGCTGGTTCAGCGATCAGGGGACAGGGGGCAGGAGTCGGGAGTCAGGGCACAGGAGTCAGAAGATCTTCGACCGTTGACCTTCGGACCTTCAGACCTTCGGCTTTTACCCTCCGGAAAACGCAAGCTGAGCAACCGTGAGCGCGAAGACCTCCGCAACCTGCCGAAAAAAATCGAACAGCTTGAGGCCGAGCTGGAGACGCTGAACCAAAAGTTAAATGACCCTGGTTTTTACCGCCGTCCGTCCGATGAAATTAAAACGGTTACGGAACGCGCCGAAGCGGTTCCGCGCGAACTTGATGCCGCCTTCGCCCGCTGGGCGGAACTTGACGGGCTTTCCTGATGCAATGGAGTGGCTCCTCGCCTGTGCGTGCCATGCCTGCGTCGCAGCGCGGCAGACAGGCGGCCAACGGTTGACCCTTCCCGTATTACACAGTACATTCACGGGCAAAAAAATCAGATCGGGGTGGACATCCGTCTTTTTTTGGCTATGGTATCCGTTCTCTTTTGCAGAACAAGGTAGGGTACCGAAGCGGTCAAACGGGGCAGACTGTAAATCTGCTGGCTATGCCTTCGAAGGTTCGAATCCTTCCCCTACCACCATTCCTGAATTTTTAGGCAGATAAAACCCCGATCCCCGTCTTGTTCATTTTCTCGATTGATGTTAGATTGCCGCCTTGATTTTTGCGTTCAACTCCTTCAAAGGACATCTTTTATGCTTTGCCGAATTGTGATTTCCTTCCTGTCTCTTTGCTTCGTTTCCGCAACCGCCTTTTGCGGGCCGGAATCGAACGCCCCCGCCGTGCATCAAAAAATGACTCTGGCCGAATCGCTTGCGCCATACACCGGCCCGGTTAAAAAAGGGGTCGATACCGGTACGCTCTATAACAAGGTGATGTGCGGATATCAGGGATGGTTCATGGCCAGGGGCGACGGCTATGAGCCCGGCTTCGTCCATTGGGGCGGAGTGGATCATGATCCGCCGCGATGCACCGTGGATCTGTGGCCCGATCTGACCGAATACGATGCGGATGAACTCTTCCCCACCAACTTCCGCCACGAGGACGGATCGCCTGCGTATGTTTTCAGTTCCACCGTCAAAAAGACCGTACTCCGCCATTTCCAATGGATGGAAGACTACGGGATCGACGGCGTGTTCGTGCAGCGCTTCGGCAGCGTGATCCGAAATTTAGAGGGCTGGGATTACGAGCGTACCTGCGCGGTCCTGTCGCACTGCCGGGAAGGGGCCAACCGCCATGGACGGGCGTTCGCCGTGATGTACGATGTCAGCTTCGACCGCAAGGCGGTGGATGTTATCATGAAGGACTGGACCCGGCTGGTGAAGGAGATGCAAATCACCGGAACCCCGGCCTATCTGAACCACCGCGGCCATCCGGTCGTCGCCTTGTGGGGTTACGGCTTCCGTAAGTTTGATGCAAGAGCGACGAAAGAACTGTTTGAGTTTTTCAAAAAAGAGGAAAACGGAGCCTGCACCATCATGCTGGGCGTTCCGAACAACTGGGTCAAATGGGATGACGAAAAGCTCCGGCTTTTGCGAAAATATGCCCACATCATCAGCCCGTGGAATGTCGGCCGCTATAATTCCCCGCAAACCGCAGAAGCCCACTTTGCCGCCAACTGGCCCGCCGATCTCGAATGGTGCCGCAAGCGTGACAAAGATTACTACGCCGTGGTTTTCCCCGGTTTCAGTTGGACCAACCTGAAAAAAGGCCATGATCCGCTCAATGCGATTCCCCGCCTGAACGGCGATTTTTTCTGGAGTCAGGTTGAGCAGGTCAAGCAATACGGCATGAACATGGCTTACGTCGCCATGTTTGATGAAATGGACGAAGGCACCGCCATTTTCAAATGCACCAACAACCCGCCCGTCGGCAGTTTTGTAACCTATGAAGGTCTGCCCTCCGACCATTACCTCAAGCTGACCGGCAAAGCCGGCCGCTTCCTCCGGGGCGAGACCGATCCGGTTAGCGAAGCCGAAGCCAAGCCGGACCTACGGGCGGATACGCCCTAAGTTCCGGCTTTACTCTCTCCTGTATTGCCGGAACTCAGCCATACCCGGCGTGGATCCGGCAAGCCCCGCCTGCTCCGTCTTCCTCATAAGCCGGATCTACGGGCGAATACGCCCTAAGTTCCGGCTTTACTCTCTCCAGTACTGCCGGAACTCAGCCGTACCCGGCGTGGATCCGGCAAGTCCCCCGTCCTTGAAACATCATTTCCTCCAGACTTGTCCAAATCTTGGAATTCAGGCTAACTATGCGTTCACGACAAAAGGAAACACGATGAGCGTTTTGATGACAAGACATTCACCCCGCCAAAGACTGAAAACTGTATTGGTCCTCGTTTTTTTGTCTCTCACCGCAGGAGCCTGTTTCGCTGACGGCAAGCTTTACGTAACTGAACGTGTTCCGCCTGGCATTCCGTATCAGCGGGCTATCCTCATGTTTCAAGACGGAAAAGGAACCCTCACTCCGAAAGAGATGGAAACGGATCTCGTATTCACTCCCGCTCCGGATAACAAAGCGTATAGAAAACGCGTGATTCGCTGGTAAAGCATAGTAACCCGTAACGTGTTTGTTTTTTTCGCGTTTTTTGCGGCTAGTTTCCCTTCTCTTCACCGAAACGATTTTGACATAAAGTCACTGATTGCCGAAACGGCGGATCGAAGGCTGCGCACTGCCGGTCACTCACGGTCAGCGGGACGGATCGGAAGTCCGGGTTGTGATGTTGATGGCCGCACCGCTGAAGGTGACCGGAGCGGACGGATCATAGGCGCGGAATTTATCCAGAGTGATCTGCGCCGACCCGGAAGCCTCGTTTTTATTCCCTGTGATCGTTATTTCAATGACATGGGTTCCCTGCGGCAGGTCTCCGCTGTCAAACAGCAGCGCGTTGAGGTTTTCTTTCTCTGTATAACAGTCCGCTTCTTTTACAAAAACGCCGTCCACACTCACGCTGATGATGCCGGCTTTCGCGCGGGTGAAGCCGTATACCTCTCCACGGGTTCCGATGAAGGTGTATTTCGCACGGGCCCCTTTTTCTGTCGCATAGTGCTCTGTCCCGCCAAATGAGGTTCCGTTCCAGATTTTCCACTCATTGGAATATTCAATCGACGGATCGCTGTCGTCGATGGCGGTTGTTTTCCCGGGGACTCCTTTGACGTTTACCGTGATGGAACCGGGGGTATCGTCAAGCCCGCGAACGATCGCAAGACACTTTCCATTGAACGCGGTATAGACGGAGCCGCCCTGCATCGGAGTGAAGTCCGCCGGGTTTCCGCTTCCCAGCGCGACCAGTTCACCCGCGCCTTCAACAGAGAATTCAAGCCGCTCATTAAAGGTGGGGACAAAACGGCCCTCCGCGTCTACAGCATCCACGGTGATAAAGCAGAGATCGTCATAGTCGGCCCGGATCGGATTCCTGTCGGCGGTTAATCGAAGTCCGGCAGCCGGACCGGCGGTCTGAACGGTTTCCTGCGCAATTTCCTTTCCGTCTTTCCACGCGATGACCTTCACTTCGCCCGGCTCATAATTGACCTCTTCCCAGATCATGCGGTTTGGGAATTTCGCAATCGTGCCTTTGTCAGACCGGCTGACACGCTTGACCAGGGTGTTGACCTCGCCTTTGCGGCGCCTGCCGTACGATTTTCCGTTCACAAACAGCTCCGCTTCGTCTCCGGTGGTAAAAACATGGATGGGAGTCTGCTGCCCCTCGCGGCCCGGCCAGGTCCAGTGCGGAACGATATGCACCATGGCGTGATCCGGTCGCCAGGCAGACTGATAGTTGTAGAAAATATCCTTCGGGAATCCGCACAGATCGATCAAACCATAATAGGACAACGTCGAGTCATCGGGATAAGGCCACGGCTCGCCGATGTAATCAAAGCCGGTCCAGACAAACTCCCCGGCCACCGAGGGGCTCGCCGCCTGATACATCAGTTCCAAATCGCCCGCCTGACCGTATCCCGGAACCCTCATCACATATGAACAGGCCTGAAACTCCGGGCCGTTTTGATAAGGATCGCCGTAGGGAAACCGGTAGTAACCGCGGGAACTGTGACAGGACACCGTTTCCGTGGCGATCTGAGGCTTGTTTTCATATCCCGGGCGCTTATGAAAATCGTTGTACCAGTCCCCGTGCTTGGTCCCATAATTCCAGCCCGCAACATCCACCGCATCGGCCAGACCGTTTTCAATGGCTTCTATGTTGCTGTTAAAACCGGCGGTTACCGGTCGCGTCGGGTCGTATTTATGAAACTCTTCCGTCAGCAAACGGCACAGTTCGGCCCCGTCCTTTTTTCTCTGTTCTTCGATTTCATTGCCCGACGACCACATGATAATGCACGGATGATTGCGGTCGCGTTTAACAAACGCTTCGACATCCCTGCGCCACCAATCGTCCCAGTATTTCGGCGTGTAGCCTTCGTTATGCTCCCCTTTGGGAATCTTCCACATATCGAACAGCTCGTCCATCACCAGAAAGCCCATCCGGTCGCACAGATCCAATAGGCCCGGAGCAGGGGGGTTGTGACTGGTACGGATCGCGTTGCAGCCCATCCCGCGCAGGATCTCCAATTGGCGTTCGGCGGCGCGAAGGTTGAATGCGGAGCCCAGCGGGCCGAGGTCATGATGATTGCATACGCCGTATATCTTCACGTGGCGGCCGTTGAGAAAGAAGCCGTTGTCGGCATCGAACTTCAGTGTGCGGATTCCCAGCGGAACTGACAGTTCGTCTTTCGGCTGTCCTTCGACGCGGATCTTTACCACGACGTTATACAGACAGGGATTGGTAATATCCCAACGCTCCGGATTCGGCACCGTTAACTGCCGTGAAACGGCGGTTGTTTTTCCGGACGTCAGGGATGCGGGGAATTCGACCTGCGCAACCGCGTTGTTGTTTTGATCAATAATCGTAATGTCAACAGCACCCGTTCCGGTATAGGAACCCTCGCTGACGATTTCCATCGCAACATTCACCCGAGCTGTTTCATCGCTGACCTCAGGGGTTGTGACATAAATTCCGTTATAAGCGAAATGAACCGGGTCGGTTTTGACCATCCAGACATTCCGGTAAATCCCGGCTCCGGTATACCAGCGGGTGAATTTTTTCGGCAGATCCAGATGAACCAGCAGTTCGTTAAGCTGCCCTTCACCAAACTTCAGCGCCGGAGTCAGATCGGCCTGAAACGAGTTGTAACCGTTTGGCCATCGTCCAACGACCGTTCCGTTGAGATAAACCGTGGCATCCTGCATGGCCCCTTCAAAATCAAGAAAGATACGCTTGCCCTGATCCGCAGCCGTCAGCCCGAACGATTTCCGGTACCAGTAGGTTCCCGGCAGCGGATAATGACCGTAGTTTTTCATGAATTTGCCTTTTTGCGGGGCATGACGGATCGCCCAGTCATGCGGCAAACGAACCGGTTCCCAGAGTTCGTCCCCCGCTTCGGCGATCGTATCCGGCGAATAATCCCCCTTGAGCATCAGCCACTCCTGATTAAAAGAGGATTTCTCTCTGCCGGAGGGCTCCGCACAGCCGGAGGCGAACGGAAAACTCAGTATGAAAAGATAGGCACTCAGCAGCTTTTTATTCATCAGACACTCTCCTCTCGATCAGTCCGCAGGACGGAAATTAAACCCATGCAAGGTTATAAACGCAGATCGAATGTCATTGTGAATGGTTTAAAAAAAACCGCAATAGGCAACCCGTGCAAAAACATGGACAAAACCGGCAGATCGATGCCCGCCGTCTGCCCTGCGCGCAGGATCATTCTGTTCTTTGCAGCAAGTTGCTATTTCACGGGGGGATACAAAAAAATTACCCTACCGATGGATCACATCCTAAGCAGATTCATTTTTTCAGGCAAAACCGAGGCAAAAACTGCATTGCTTTGTCCCACAGATGGCAAGGCCGTCCCACGGATGAAGATTATTGGAAAGAGATGGATCATGAGACTGCTGAGAAGTTGAAAAAAATCGCTTCAATCCCCCGCTATCCGTGGGACTGCAGTTATCATCCGTGGGATAAACCGAACCGTGGTTTTCCGGTTCTTGTCAAATTGAAACTCAACGTCGAATCAAAACGAAGTGTCAGAGGTATCTTCCGTTAAGCCGGATCTACGGGCGGATACGCCCTAAGTTCCGGCTTTACTCTCTCCAGTACTGCCGGAACTCAGCCGTACCCGGCGTGGGTCCGGCAAGCCCCGCCCATCGGCATTCGCCATCGCCACCAGTGAAACCGCCAGAGCCTTCGGCTCCACCAGAACACTCTTGCGCTCCAGGCTCTGCCCTTCTTCAGCGGCGATTCAGCGGACTATAGTCTGTCGGATTGTGTCGCTCATAGTTGTTTCGTTGATTCTTAACAACATTCACCATGAAGACAAAACACCTGTTGCCTTGTGCGAAGCATGAGAATAACAGGAATGATGCGAAGTTACTGGCCTGATGATCCATTTTTCCCATCCTTCCCATACGTCCCTTTTCTGCCGGCGATCCGTGCGCGGGTCATCCGCTCGCGCAGACCGCCTTCATTTACAAAATCCTGCTCCAGCCGGAGAAGCTGCTGATCCACCAGATAGTTGGTCTGATTAATCAGGCAGATCGCGATATTGGCGACGGTTTCGGGCGGGCGGGTTTCCACAAATTCGCGGTAAAGCTCGTAGGTCTGCGGCTCCTGCCGACCGAGCTTGCGGACAAACAGCGCTTCTTTCGAATCCTTCCCCCAGATCGGCAGATCGCGGGCACGAAGAAAATCCAGATAATCATCCAGCAGCTCTTCCAGACTGGCTCGGGCCACATTGGTCAACTTGATTTCCGTCTCCTTGGATGTTCGTCCGGCTTTGCTTCCTTCCAGAATGTTCTTTTTGCCGGAACGGGCGGATTGGATCATCTGATCGACTGTCCGGTCCCCGCGCGAAAGGACTTTGTGAGCGAAACGGAAGGTGATGTCATAAACCACTTCCGCTTTTCGAAACGAAAGGAGTGTGCGGTAATCCCCGCGCGGCGGAATCAACCGTTCCTCCGGCGCAGGACAGCAGCCCGCCTGCTCATCCCTCTTTCGGATGGTCTGTTTTTCCTGACTCATGTTTTCCCTTCCACAATCCGGATCTCCTCCACCGTCAGCCCGTACAAAGCGTAAACCGGCCCGTCTATCTCCCGCGCCAACGCCGACGCTTCGCGCCAGCCCCGCCTTTCGTCTCGTGAAGCGGTTTTACCCGTTTCTTCCAACCATTGGAAACTCAATATTCACTTCATCCGGAAATTCACAAAATGAATCCCGTTTCGCTTGTTATTCGCCGGCAAAGCATAGCAACCCGTAACGCGTTTGTTTTTTTCGTGGTTTTTCGTCTTTTTTGCGGCTAGTTTCTCTCTTCTTTTCAACGAAAGGATTTTATCATGAAGGTACTGGTGATTGGAAACGGCGGACGGGAACATGCGCTCTGCTGGAAACTGAAAAATGATTCGCGCACGCCCGAAATTTTCTGTGCTCCCGGCAATGCGGGCACCGCACAGCTCGGGACTAACATCCCCCTTTCCGCCACGGATGTCGCCGGAATCGTCAACTGGGCCAAAATCAACCGGCCCGACCTGACCGTCGTCGGACCCGAAGCCCCGCTCTGCGCCGGACTGGCCGACTCGCTCGAAGCCGAAGGGTTTCGTGTTTTCGGTCCCTGCCAGGCCGCCGCAAAACTCGAAGGCAGCAAAAAATTCGCCAAGGAAATTATGCAGGCCGCCGGGGTTCCGACCGCCGCCTGCGAAGTGTTTACCGATGCCGATGCCGCCTGCGCCTGCGTCCGCGAACGCGGCGCACCGATCGTAATTAAAGCCGATGGCCTCGCCGCCGGCAAAGGCGTCACCGTCGCCGAAACCGTTGAACAGGCCGAAGCGGCCATCAAAGATGCGCTCGGCGGCGCGTTCGGCGATGCGGGCAGCCGCGTGGTCATCGAAGATTTTCTGGTCGGCGAGGAAGCCTCGATTCTGGCGCTGATCGACGGCGAACACGTCGTGATGCTCGCCTCCTCGCAGGATCACAAGCGTGTATTCGACGGCGACCTCGGCCCCAACACCGGCGGCATGGGCGCTTACTCTCCGGCGCCGATCGCCACGGATGCCGTTCTCGAAAAAGTCCGCACCGAGGTTTACGGCCGCACACTGGCCGAACTCAAAAAACGCGGGATCACCTACAAGGGCGTACTTTACGCCGGGCTGATGATCGACAACGGACAGCCGAGCGTCGTTGAATTCAACTGCCGCTTCGGCGACCCGGAAACCCAGGCCGTGCTCGCCCGCTGGGACGGCGACATCCTGCCCGCGTTCGAAGCCTGTATTGACGGAACGCTCTCCGAAGAGCTGATTTCGTGGAAGCCCGAACCGTCGGTTTGCGTCGTCATGGCGGCCGGCGGTTATCCCGGCGACTATGTCAAAGGCGACGAAATTTCCGGCCTCGACGAAGCAGGGAAACACGCCGTTGTCTTTCACGCGGGCACCGTGCTCAAAAATGGAAAAGTTGTTACTGCGGGCGGACGCGTCCTTGGTGTCACCGGTATCGGTCAGGATTTGCGTACCGCCGTTGACAACGCCTACGCCGCTGTCAAAAAAATATCATGGAACGGCGCCTTTTACCGTAAAGACATCGCCCACCGTGAATTAAAGAGAAATTCACTTCCGGCTTTGGTGGAAAAAATATGAATCCTTTCCGGACGTTTGAAAAGCGCATTAAATACCGCTTCAAAAAGAAGGCGCTGCTGGCGGCGGCGCTGACTCATCCGTCGTTTCGTTATGAAGATGCCGCGACGGAAGAGGATAATCAGCGGCTGGAGTTTCTCGGTGACGCGGTGCTGGGTCTGCTGGCGGCTGATCTGCTGATGGAGCGGAATCCGCAGGCGGCGGAGGGCGAACTGACGAAACTGAAAAGCGCGATTACTTCCGGGACGGCGCTGGCATCTGCCGCCCGCGTTCTCGGGCTGGGAGAGCATTTGCGGCTGGGCAGGGGGGAGTCGGTCAGCGGCGGTGCGGATCGCGATTCAAATCTGGAGGATGCGCTGGAGGCGCTGCTTGGCGCGATCTGGCTGGATGGCGGGTTGAAGGCTGCCCGGAAGTTTTTTGAACGGAATATTTTTCAGCCGTTGGAAAGCGCGGAGCCGGTCCCGGAGAATCCGAAGGGAATGCTTCAGGAATATGCTCAGAAAAAAGGGTATCCGGTGCCGGATTATCAGGTTATTGAAGCGACGGGGCCGGATCACGCCCGTCATTATTGCGTTGAGGTGACGGTCTCAACCTATGCCTATCGCGGGGAGGGCTCCAGCCGTCGCGAAGCCGAAAAACGGGCCGCGCAAAAAGCGGTTCTCAGTTTAATCGGTCCCGCTTGTTTATGAGCAAGCGGGGACGCTTGCTCTGTATATCGGAAAATTTCCGCATCTGGTTTCTGTTTTTTTCTTCCGAAGCGCTTTAAAACCGTTTCTGCGTCTGCCGCCGGTCGCGATTTAGCGGGAGGAGACGCTGCGGCTTGCCGTTTGTGAAGGCGGCAAACGGGTTCCGTTTAAAAAACAAAGAATTCCCGCTCTGAATATCGGAGCGCTTTGTGGTAAAAGAAGCATCCTATGAAAAAGTTGATTCGGAAATCTGTGCAGGCGATGAGCGGTTATGTTCCCGGTGAACAGCCGAAGGGCGAAGGCATCATCAAGCTGAATACCAATGAAAATCCATGGCTCTGTACTCCGGAGGTGCGCGACATTCTTAACGAAATCGATGTAATGGAACTGGCAAAATATCCTGATCCGCTCTGCATGGAGGTGCGCAGGGTGATCTCCGAAAAGCACGAGGTCGGTCCGGCAAACATCTTCGCAGGCAACGGCTCAGACGAGATTCTGGCCCTGTGCGTCCGGGCGTTTTGTGAACGCGACGGTTCGGTCGGTTATTTTGATCCCTCCTATTCGCTCTATCCGGTGCTGGCGCGGATTGAAGAAATCGCCGTAAAGCCGGTGGCGCTGGATGAAAATTATGAATGGCAGATGCCGGAGGGCTATGAGGCTTCGGTTTTCTTCCTGACCAATCCCAATGCGCCGACCGGTATGCTGTTTCCAAAGAAAAAGGTCGAAACCTTTATTCAAGCTTTTCCCGGAGTGGTGGTGATTGACGAGGCCTATGTCGATTTCGCCCGCGAAAGCTGTATGGAGTTTGCGACGAAGTACGACAATGTGCTGGTGGCCCGCACGCTGTCTAAATCTTACGCGCTGGCGGGCATTCGGTTCGGGTATTGCGTCGGCGCAAAAGCGCTGATTGACGCGCTGCACAAAATCAAAGATTCTTACAATGTCAGCCGTCTGACTCAGGAACTGGCGCGCGTTGCGCTGCTCGACGAAGAAACGATGCAGGCGATCACCGCCGCTGTGAAGGGCACCCGCAGTTTGATTACCGAGGAATTGACCGCGTTGGGTTTTAAGGTTTATCCGTCTGAAACCAATTTTGTATGGGTTAAGCCGACGTTTCCCGGCGCGAAGAAAATTTATGATGAACTCCGGGCGCGTAATATATTTGTCCGGTGGTTTGACGGCCCGCGAACCAAAGACTGTCTCCGGATTACCGTCGGTACAAATGAACAGATGATCACGCTGGTTGAAAACCTGGAGGAAATCCTTGGAAAGTAGTCGAATGAAAAACTGCCCGAACAAAGAAAAAAATCTCGCGGACTGCACCTGCACATATGACTGCGCAAAAAAGGGGCTGTGCTGCGAATGCGTGGCCTACCATCGGGCCATGGGACAAATCCCCGGATGCTTCTTTTCGAAAAAGGGCGAGGCGACCTACGACCGTTCGTCCGCGAATTTCTGCCGCATCTGCGGCGTTTGAAAATTCATA
>JALOTS010000270.1 GCA_025457785.1 Pontiellaceae bacterium
ATCTTGTTAAACGAATTATTGCTTATCGAAAAGAAACTCATTTTGAACCCATACTGTACACACAGCGTGGAAAACCGGACGAGGAACGAGATTGCAAATCTGACGTAAAACAGGGACGGTATTCCCCGCTGGTTTAGTTGTTGTTTTCATACCCGTATCTTTCGATAAGGGCTCAGCGCCAGCCAGCACTGTTTTTTAAACCGTTTGCGGGACTACAGTGCGGTAAAATAGAAAATTCACCAGGAAACACTAATTTTTATGGAAAAAAACGGAGTTGGTAGCGGGGCTGGGATTTGAACCCAGGACCTTCAGGTTATGAGCCTGACGAGCTACCAGACTGCTCCACCCCGCAACAATTTGTGAACACGTGAAGATAGGCTTTATTTTTTTTTCACACAAGCACTTTTTCCGAAAACAACCCCGGGAACTTTTAATGCCGGGTAAAAACGTAATGGGTTATGATGTTTTCGGTTTTAATGAGGGGCGGTTTTATGAAACCGCTTGTAAGAATTTGTAGATTTGGGTAACTTCGGGACACAGTCGGGTGGCGGGTGACCTGTTGGTGCCCAAATACAGGGGATTTTAAATGGGAAAAAAGGCCGTTTCAAAGAAGTCGCCGGGCCGGGTTCTGCTGGCCGATGATCATGAGATCTACCGGAATACCATTTCGCGTCTGCTGGAGCGGGAGGGTTATCAGGTCGTTGGCGCGGCCTGCGGAACAGATGTTCTGTCCGAGGCCGCCCGGCAGCCGTTTGATGCGTTTATTCTGGATTATAAAATGCCCGGAAATGAAGAGTTGATGCTGGCCGGGCAGATCAAGGCGCTTCAGCCGGATGTTCCTATTATTATTCTGACCGGATTTGCTTCTCTGCCGTCCGTCATGAATGCGATCCGGCTTCAGCTGTTTGATTATATTCCGAAGGATGAAAAACCGGAGCATCTGCTTGCACGCATTGCGGAGGCGGTCCGGCATACGCAGCTTGAACGGAAACTTCGGATCAGCGAGGAGCGCTACCGGCTGCTGGCGGAGAATATTCAGGATGTGATTTCGGTGTTTTCTCCGGACATAAAAGCAACTTACATATCGCCCTCTGTCGAACCGGTTCTGGGATATACACCGGACGAGTTTTTTGGAATGGACATTTATGAGCTGGTTCATCCGGAAGACCGTCTTCATCTGCAAAACGCCGTGACTCTGTTGCTGGCCGGTCATTTGGTGAAGGATCATGAGCTGAGATTCCGCCATCGGAACGGATCCTATATTTTGCTGGCCACCTCGGGCGAGATGGTTTCCGATGCACGCGGCGGGCGGAAAGAGATTGTCTGTTCGAGCCGGGATGTGACGCAGCGGAAGCAGGAGCGGGATGCGCTTCAACAGCGGGAAGCCTACCTGTCTGCCATTATTGAAAATCAGCCGGGGATGGTCTGGCTGAAGGACAGGGAGAGCCGGTGTCTCGCGGCGAATTATGCCTTTATCAGGGCCTGCGGACGGCAGAAAATCCAGGAAATTGTCGGTCTCTTCGATCGGGATATTTGGCCGGTTGAACTGGCGGATAAGTATGTCCGGGATGATCAGATGGTGATGGAGAAAAAAACGCCGATGGTGGTTGAAGAGCTGATGACCGGTCACGACGGAGATCGATGGGTTGAGACGTTTAAATCGCCGGTTTTTTCAGCTTCCGGGGAGGTTATCGGCACGACGGGTTTTGCGCACGACATCACGGACCGGAAACAGGCGGAAGAAGAACTCAGGGCCAGCGAGCTGCGTTATCAGAATCTTGCGCGGCATCTTGAGGTGGTTCGCGAAGAAGAGCGCAAAAGGATTTCGCGTGAATTGCATGATGATATCGGGCAGATTTTGACGGCGTTAAAAATTGATTTAACACAGGTGCTGGAGGGGTTTGACCGGAACGGGTTTGTGAAAAACAAGATGGAGGATATGCAGTCGCTGCTGAGCAACGGCATTCAGAGCGTTCATTCGCTCTGCCGCCGTCTGCGTCCCGGTTCGCTCGATGATTTAAGTCTGGAAGATGCGCTGGCCGGATTGGCGGAGGACTGGCGGAACCGTAATGCGGCAGAATGCGTTCTGTATGCGGATGCGGATGACGACGCGCTTTCGGATGAAATAAAAACCGCCGTGTTCCGTATGGTGCAGGAGGCCCTTACCAATGTGTCGCGCTACGCAAAGGCTTCCCGTGTTGAAATTAATCTGGTTATGGATGAGCAATCGCTTTCTGTTTTGATTGCCGATGACGGCTGCGGACTGGGAACGGGCGCCGTTGACAAGCCGGCATCGTTCGGGTTGCTCGGCATTCGGGAGCGCATGGAGGCGCTGGGCGGAACTCTGTCCATTGAAAGTTCTCCCGGAAAGGGAATGCGGCTGGAAGGGTGTATTCCGCTGCCGAAGAATTGTCCAGTTTCCGGAGGTCTGTGATGAACGACGGGCGTGAATGGGTCTTTTTGCGGGACTGTGAAATACAGTTCTTTTCTGTTTTTTCCGGCTTTTGTCAGGACTTCTATTACGTGAATAAAAATAACATCCTGACGTGTATTTAACGAAGAATAAGGTTATCCTCCGGGCGTATGAGAATACTGGTGGCAGACGATTCGCAACCGATTCGCCAAAGGCTGGTTGAACGGCTTTCGGGTTTGCCGGGTGTTTGTGTCGCTGAGGCCGAAAATACGACAGATGCTCTTCAGCAGATTGAGATTTTTGCGCCGGATGTGGCTGTGCTGGATATCCGTATGCCGGGGGGCGGAGGCATCAAGGTGCTGGGCGAAATCAAAACGAAGCATCCGTCCGTTATCGTGATGATCGTAACCAGCTACCCGTACGCGCAGTACCGGCGCAAATGTCTCGAGGCGGGCGCGGATTTCTTTTTTGATAAATCCACCGAGTTTGAACAGGTCGCCGAAATTGTGCGTCAACTGGGGCAAAACGGGAATCCGGGCGAGGTGGCGCATCGTACGGCGTTTGCGCAGTTGGTGGACGCAAAAGAGCGGATGGAGCGGATTGAACAGCGCCAGCGGGATTTGAACATCCTCGGGAGCCTGCAGAAACCGGCAAACGCGGAGGGCGTCGGTTCCGCCTGTGATTCGGCCTATTCCATGTGGGAAAAAACCTTTGATACTCTGCTGGATCTGGTTGCGATCTTTGATGCTGACCAGCGGATTGTGCGTGTCAATAAAGCGCTGGCCGACCGGATGGGGGTTCCGCCTGCCGAGCTGGTCGGAAAGAAGTGCTATGAATGTTTTCACGGCAGAAGCTGCCCGGTTATCGATTGTCCGCACGAAGTGATGCTGAAAGACAATCGGGAAAATTTTTCTGAAATTTACGATGAGTGCATGGGCGGATGGTTTGAGATCCGGGTTTCTCCGATCCATGAAGAGGGCCGGCTGATTGGAGTGATTCATTTCGCGAGGGATGTGACATCACGGAAGCAGGCCGAAATGCAGGCGCGAACCACGCTGGATTCCCTGTCGGCGAATATCGCCATTGTGGACGAGAACGGAGTGATTCTTTCTGTCAACCGGTCCTGGGAAAAGTTTGCTGAAGTGAATCATCTGGTGTGCGGAATCGGCCCCGAGTTGAATTATCTGACCGTGTGTGACGGGGTCAGGGGATCAGGCCGCGACGATGCCGTCCGTTTTGCGGAGGGGTTGCGCTCGGTGTTGAGGGGAGACTGCGAATTTTATGAAATGGAGTATTCCTGCGTTGTTGAAACCGGGGAACTGTGGTTTTGCGGG
>JALOTS010000271.1 GCA_025457785.1 Pontiellaceae bacterium
ATCTGACTGGAACCGCCCGGTGCGGACCCGCATGCCGGGTGGTGTGGCACCTGTGGCTGGCTGAGAAACCCTCAGTCAGTCACGGGGAGCCGATTGTGCATTCATTTTTTACGTACTGATAATATTTTGCCTTCAACTAATTTTGCTTCTTTGTATTTCCCTGTTGTATCAAATATGTAACTAGAACAAAGAATTCTAGTGCCATTCTCTATCCATATTGGCGAGGGAGCAGATAATATTTCATGCCCATTAATTCGCGATATCCTTACGTTTTGGCTGCCGTTGTTCACATATATCCCATTGTATTTGGGTTTGTAATTTGCGGGCAGGTAATCGCTATACGGCTCAATGGAAAAAAGTTCCAATTTTTCATCGTCCCTCAGGTATGAATAACCGCTGATAAGATTTGATTTGATTGAATTTTTCAGTTCGTCAAACTTTTCCTGATCGACCTTTTCCTTTATCTGTTTTGATACGTCGTAAACATAAAAATCATATGAACGATCGTCGTTATCACCTTTCCCGTAAGACACGGAAAAGTAAATCCGTGCATCACAATGGTTGAAGTACAGCTCAGATATATACGCACACGCCCCCAGCCAGTATTGAGGATTTTTGTATGTTGCTTCGTCGAGAAGAATCTCTTTTGATGAGATTTTCTTTGACGCTAGGTCGTAGGTGTAAAGATAGACCAGTTTTTCTGAGCTGCGAACATTTTGAAACGTAAATAGAATAGCATTCTTTTCCGAAAAGAAAAAAGCGTGGTCTGTTTCATAACCAAGATGCCCCGAGAGCAAAACTTCTTCCGTTTGCGTGTCGATATCTTTCAGAATTAGTTTCGATTTGTCGCTCCCGTCATAATTTTCTTTTGAATAAAGAACCTGATAGCCACATGGTAATGTAACTGCTTTTTCCTGACCTTCTGTCATGTCTATAAAATCAGGCAAATCCTTGCCAACCAGAGTCACAAAAAAGGAGTCCGGGGGACCAAAGCAACCACTGCAAGTGAGCGAAGCAATGATGACGAAAATACCGTTTATCACGTTTATAGTTTTCATGTTTATATTTGCACAACAGTTTATTAAGCAGAAACGGATGTCCGCCTGTTTCGTTTTTTTGGCGGGCCGATGCACATGGTCGGTATGCTACAGAAACGAAGCTTGAGGAAAAAGACAATTTCTTGGAAGCAACATCTTTTTTGCTGCGCAAATAAGAAATTGAATTTATTCCTCTGATTTCCCGTTTCGAAAGTTTTCGGCGACCCGTTGAATAAAATCGGCGATGGCATCGGGATCGTTTTTGTCGATCACGGTGTCCATTGATGCCTGCTCCAGTGCCGAGCCGAATTCCTTGATCATTCGGCCCAGAAAATCCATGCGCCGCTGAAGCTCCTGCCGGTCGCCGGTTTCCCAGAACCCGCCTTCATCGGTAACGACCAGCTTCGGCATATAGGTGCGCTGTATGTGCCGCAGCAACCCGCAAAGCCAAATGTGTTCCGCGCTCCCGGCAAACTGGGTTTTGACCGAAGCACAAAGAAGGTCGCTTTCTTTCCAGCCGACAACCAAATCGAAAAAGGAATGCAGCCGCCCTTTCGCATCAAAAAGGAACGACACCGACTCCATGTCGGATGAGGGGTGCAGGACGATACCGCGCAATCCTTTTTTGTCGTCGTCAATGTCGATAGACTCCCAGCCAACCGATCCGGCAATATCGCGAAGTTCCTCACAAAGAGGCACGACCTGCTCCATCTCGATTTCTCCTTGGTAATGAACACTTAATCCCATACGTCCTCGCGAATATTCCACACCCGCAACCTGTTCCTTTCCAAATGGTTCTAGATATCTATTTTATGCTGCACAAAAATATTATATTCTTCTATCGAAGAATCTAATCGTCAAATCCCGGACGCTTGAAATCCCGCGCGGCGGGAATCCGCCGTTCCAGCTCCGTTTTGATCTTCGTCAACTGAATTTGCAATTCCAGCACATCGTCAGACTGCTGAAGCAGTCTGCCCAGCGTCTGCCAGGCACCGATACTCCGCTCAAGGGCAATCAGCGCAATTTTGGCCGAACCGAACACATCATCCATCATATCGCGTTCATCATCCAGCAGTCCGCTCATGGCACGCGAGATTTTCGGATAAAGGAAGTACTGATACCAGCGGATCACTTCAACCGCTTCGTGCAGCGCGATGACCTCCGGCAGCGGATCATGCCCGGGCAGTTCCATTTCGATCTCCCGTTCCGTCTGTCTGGCCTTTTCTCCGAACAGGGTCTTGCGCTCATCCATCCATGCATCGACTGCTTTGGCGTACGCCATGGAATTCTTCAACAGCGGATCGCGTTCTGTCTGCCGATCCCGGCGGCGCTCGCGCTTTTCGCGCTTCGGATCGGGGTCGGAATTCAGATCAACGCCCCACTTTTCGGCCGATTCCTGCAACAGTTCAAATGCGAGTGCAAAGCTCTCGTGAATTCCGTCCCAAAACTCTTCGTTGTTCGGATCGTTGTGCGGAGAATTCTCCGTGCGAAGATCGGAGTCCATGGCAAAGCTAAAACATTTATTACGCAACGTGCAGCGCTCGCACCATCGGTCGCAATAGTTATAGATGCCGGAAATAAACTGATCATTCCGGGCCAGCCGCTTTAACCGGTCTTTTTTCGACTCACTCATGGTAAAATCCTAATGGTTTGAAACAACGCAGGCAAGTCTGACGGACGCCCGTTTTCAACCGGTTTTACAGCCGGTGGTGTTGCAGGCCGTCTTTTTTTGAATCACCTGAAAAATGTGTTAGTTATCGAACTTGACTTTTGCAGGGTATCCAGCACCATCCGCCGCATTAAAAACGCAATTTTCCTGCGGTTTGCCGGCACGGTGCCGGTTCCTTCCCGGAAAACGTTTGTTCGCAGATATTGAACATTACAAGTGAGGTGAATTATGAATTGGATAAAAAATATTTTCTTTCTGACAGCGGTTTCTCTGAGTCTTATTTCGACCGGTTGCCGTTCAGCAAAAATACCGCTGACGCCCGCACAGCAGGGCGCCGTCGTGGGCGGTATCGGCGGCGGCACGGTGGGAGCACTTTGGGCTCATAATTCCAATCGGAACATGGGCGGACTGGAAGGCGCCGGATACGGAGTCGTTGCCGGGGTTGCCGCAGGCGCACTCCTCGGGGACGCGCTGGATGAATATGCGGGCGAAAAGGCAGACAACCTTCAGGACAAAGAATCACTGATCGACAGCCTGCAGCGGCAGCTTTCCGCCGCCGAACAGGAACTGACCAGGCTCCGCAGCCAGCCCGGCATGG
This sequence comes from Pontiellaceae bacterium, assembly GCA_025457785.1. Classification (GTDB taxonomy): domain Bacteria; phylum Verrucomicrobiota; class Kiritimatiellia; order Kiritimatiellales; family Tichowtungiaceae; genus Tichowtungia. The sequence goes on from JALOTS010000271.1 coordinate 3,305, forward strand.
AGAATGTTCAAGTGGAGTCGATTAACGGACAGCTTCGTTTCACCATCCTGAACGAAGTCCTCTTTGATGCCGGCAAAGCCGACCTTAAACAAAGCAGCAAAACCACGCTCGACAGCGTCCTGGCGGTAATTGAAAAAGATTTTAACGACCGCGAAATCTGTGTTGAAGGCCATACCGACAGCGACCCGATTCGGAAATCAGCATGGAAAGACAACTGGGAGCTTTCCTACAACCGCAGCATCGCGGTGGTCAATTACTTTGTGAACGACAAGCTGATTGCCCCCGAACGGCTCAAAGCGGTGGCCTGCGGCGAATTTCATCCGGTTGTGCCGGACGACAGTGCCGCCAACAAACGGTTGAACCGCCGCGCCGTGATCGTCGTTATGCCGGCAAAAGACTCGATCACGATAGAAAAAAAATAAGGGGCGACTGTACACCGGGAATGGCGGTTTTGTTTTGCCTGTGCGGTTGCGCAACGTCGATTGAAACGCCCGTTCGTAAAAGGCAGCCCTGTTCTGCGCCGCAACCCTTGAGGGTCGGCGTTCTGCCGCCGCGCATTCATCCAAGTCTTGGAAAAGAAAATTTCAAGGCGGAAAAACCATTTTACAAGCAATTGATCGACGGCCGCGGAATGGTGGTCACCAGCGGATCTCCCTCGAAAGACATCGGGCTGGAAATTGTTTCCGTCCTGACGCGGGCCGGAAAATATCAGCGCATCTTTACCATCGGAAACGAAGACGACGCCCAACGGTTTGGCGCGGATGCCCTGCTGACGGTCACCGTCCGGGATTACCGAACCGCTCTGCTCGGCTCAAATAAAAACTATCTCCTCATGACCCTGCTCAGTCCGCTTATGTCGCAATACTGGATTCGCTGGCTGACACTGGAGGCGCGTCTGGATTGGGAGGTCAAACTCACCTCCGTCGCGGACGGCTCAATCCTTTACCGGAAGCGCCTCAAAAAACAATACACCTCGCCGGTTCGTTCCGCATTCGGCCATCACTTTACCGACAAAATGCTGTCGTTTTTAGAAAATCGGGCCGCGCCCGATTTTATCAGCGAACTTTTCGAGTTGGGAGATTCATCAATAGAAAAGATTCCAACGAATGAAAAAAACAACGAATGGGAAGAAAAAGGACGAGCTTCATTCACTTTCAAGAAGTGAGCCGGCCGGGGCTCGAACCCGGGACCCTGTGATTAAAAGTCACATGCTCTACCAACTGAGCTACCGGCCCGTAAAAAACGGAGCGCATAAAGTAGTTGAGCGTTGCCTCATTGTCAAAAACCAATCCGCGATTTTTTTCAGCCGGATGCAAATTTACCGGTTGCACAGTTGAATAATCCCTTCCGTTGCACCTGAGTTCCGAGCAATGCTAATTTCTTGATATAAGTCGTTGATTTGCAACGAAGCGATTGCGGTTTTGGGTGTCCCGCGCTTAAATTACCCTATGTTT
>JALOTS010000272.1 GCA_025457785.1 Pontiellaceae bacterium
TCTTCGCCATCGCGTCGCCGCATCAAAAAATGTACGGATGTGTACACTGACGCTGGCCAGAAGTGGCACCATGCCGATATCCCGTTTCGTCCGCTTCTTTCATGGGCACTGAAACAAATTCCTGACCGTGAGACGCGGATTGAAGAAATAAACCACTTTTTTGTGAATTTTAATGAAAACTTTTCGAAATAGTCCGGATACAGTTTTCGAAGGCTTGCAACCCGCCCAAGCGGTGATTTTTGAAAAGCTGGTCTTCATGGTGCAGTTCGCCAAGAAAAGTGGGGCAGACACTCCTGTCTGCCCATCCCGGCTAAGCGCAGACAGGAGTGTCTGCGCCACGTTTCTCGAAGAGCTGATCGATGCCTGCGTTTTGGAACTCTATTTCCCGGAAGAGGCCCTGAGAAAAGACCTTCAATTCATCACGCCGGTTGCCGTTTGTCTGGAAGACCCGTGCTGCTCTGCAACCGAAAAAGGCATCCGCCATTTCATCGAACGTTTCACGGCCCGCGGCTTGGGCGAAAAGCTCAACCGACTCGAATCCGCCAGCCCCGATTTATTTGCCGTCATCAAAGAGGAAGGAAAAGTATGACCCGAAAAATCCATCTACCGAGTCGCGCATCGAGCTGAAAAAAACCTAAAGGTGTGGTTGAAAGCAAACCACATGGTGTGGTATAAGTTGAACCACAAAAGAAAAGGGAGGCGGGTATGAGTTTTGGAGAAACCATCAAAAAACTGCGCTTGGAGCGCAAACAGACTCTGCGTCAGTTCTGTTTTGAATTCGGGCATGATCCGAGTAATTGGAGCAAAATTGAGCGGGATATTAATCCGCCGCCGAAGGACGAAGCTACGCTGATCCGCTGGGCCGCCGATCTTGGACTGAAAGCCGGTTCCGAAGGCTGGAACGAATTCATGGATCAGGCTTTCGTCAGCCGCGGGCAGATCCCTAAAGACCTGATGAGCGATGAAAAACTGGTCGAAAAACTGCCGGTTTTCTTCCGCACGGTGCGCGGGGCAGAACTGACCGACGAAAAACTCAATGACCTGATCGAAACCATACGAAAGGTGCATTCGCCCGATGAACGTTGAGTATAAGCCGGTCGAAGAGCTGTGGGGCTGGGCGGATGATTTCCGTAAAAAGTTTGCTCAGGATGCGGTTCCGCCGATCGATGTAGTTTATATCGCGGAGCTTGATCTCGGTATAGAGCCGCTTCTGACCCCGCAGCTTTTCTCTAAAATCGGGATGGATGCTGCGCTGGCTTCGGATTTGAAAAGCATCTACATCGACGAAGAGGCTTATTTAAAATGGGAAGCAGGTCAGCATTGGATCGAAAAACGGATGCGCTTCTCCATTGCGCATGAGTTGTGACATTTCATTCTGCACGGCGATCTGATTAAAGGCGACGGCTTCCAAACCTTGGAAGATTTTAAGCGATGGGCCGGTTCGCCCGAGAACTACCGGATGGCGGAATATCAGGCCAACGAATTTGCCGGACGGTTGCTGGTTCCTCTCGACTTGTTGCAGGAGGAGTTTGAGCGCCATAGGCAGAAGGCCGAAGAATATGATCCAAAGTGGCGGGAAATTGAAGGAATGCGCGAGCACATCGCCAAACTGATTTCTCCACGCTTCGGGGTCAATCATCAGGTGATTGAAGTCCGCTTCGACCACGAAGGCCTTTGGCCTCTAAATTGATTATGAAATACTGGCTGGTCAAGTTCTCACCCAAAAGAACCCCGTGGGCGGAAATCGTCAAAACCGGGGTTTTTACTATTCGGGGTGTCAGAAGCCCCGAAGCCCGTAACAATCTAAAGGCCATGGAAAATGGCAACCTTGTTCTTTTCTACCACAGCCAGTACGAGCTTCGAGTCATAGGGTTGCTGGAAGTGATAAAACCAGCATTCCAAGATCCAACCACCACCGATCCTCGCTGGGTTTCTGTCACCTTTAAACCGGTCAAGCCTCTCATCGAGCCTGTCACACTCGTCCAAAGTAAGGCCGACCCGGCTCTGGTTGATCTGCCCCTCATCCGCCAGCCCCGGCTGGCCGTCATGCCGCTGACATCCGTTCAGTTTCAGAAAATCCTGAATCAATCCGATCCATCACCCGAAAAGGGAGGAACGCCATGAACCTTTGTCAAAATGCGTTATCCGACAAAATCCCGATCAAGAAGCCGACGGAAGCCGAAGCGGAGATTTTTGAAAAGCTGGTCTCGATGGTGCAGTTTGCCAAGAAAAGTGGGGCAGACACTCCTGTCTGCCCATCCCGGCTAAGCGCAGACAGGAGTGTCTGCGCCACATTTCTCGAAGAGCTGATCGATGCCTGCATTTTGGAACTTTACTTTCCGGAAGAGGCCCTGAGCAAAGATCTTCAATTCATCACCGCCACGGCGGTTTGTCTGGAAAAAACTCCGAAACACCTTTCGGAAAAATCCATCCGGGAATTCATCGGCCATTGCACCGCTCGCGGCTTGGGCGAAAAACTCAACCGACTCGAATCCGCCAGCCTGTCTGCGTGCGACGCACCGGCAGGCCCCGATTTATTCGCCGTTATCCATCAGGAGGGGCGGGTATGAGGAAAAGTTATAAAAAGATAACGTGCTGGATGAGGGATGTTGAGAAGGCTCTTGAAAATCCGGTTTCGATCCTTTTGCCGCCCGTTGCGCAGTTTTCAGAAGAGATTTTTTTCCGCTCTAAACCTGAATGAGCCACATTGATTCTCCGTGCCGGCGGAATTTTATTTTCATCCGGATTGTGTGTTGGTGATTTTCTGATAGCGTCTTTGCGATCAAAACCGGACGGAGTGCGAGAAGATGGAAATAACGAAACAAACCAAGGTCTTTATAAACAGAGTGATCCTGGCCGGCTTTCTGGCGGCTCAGCCGGCGGTTGCCGCCGATGAGATTCAGGAGGTTCAAAAGCCTGCGGAGGGTACAACCGTGTGTATGTCGAAAAAGCCGCTTGTCGGGGCCTATTATTATCCGTGGTATCATGCGCCCGGACTGTTCAGAAAAAATACGTGGAATCATGTGATGCGGTTTCGTCTTAAGGCGCCGCAGTATCCTGAAGCCGGACTGTATGACTCCCGTGATCCGGAGGTTATTGCCGGTCATATCGAACAGAGTGTTCGCGGCGGCGTATCGTTCTGGGCCGTCAGTTGGTGGGGGCCTGGCAGTTATACGGACCGTGTGTTTAATGAACATATTTTGCAGCACCCTGACTCCGCAAAACTCAGTTATGCGATTTTGTACGAAAGTACCGGGCGGCTGGGGGAGTTTGAAAATCCGGATTACAGCCATTGGATTTCTGATTTGAAGTATCTCAAAACAACCTATTTCGATGATCCGCGCTATCTGAAGGTCAATGGCCGCCCGGCCGTGTTTGTTTACCTGTCCAGAGAATACTTCCGGGACAGGGGGCAGGAGGCGCTCCGGCAGATGCGGGAGCAGCTGCCGGAGGTGTATCTCGTCGGTGATGATGTTTATTTCGGGAACAATTACATCGGCGAAACGACCGATGAGTATAAAGCCGAATGGGCGAAAAATTTCGATGCGGTCACTGCGTATGACGTGTATGGACAGTCGATCGGAAAATTCGGCGGAACGCAAAAAGCGATCGAGTATCTCGCGGGCAATTATCAGCAGGTAAAAAAAACCGCGAACAGCGTCGGTACGGCGTTTATACCGGCCATTGCGCCCGGTTACAACGATACGGCGGTGCGGAAAGGACATCCCGGACGGGCCCGCTATT
>JALOTS010000273.1 GCA_025457785.1 Pontiellaceae bacterium
CATCTATCAAAACGGAGAATGCGCGAAAATGTAGTGCCTGCGGCCCCGCAAAGCGTTGCGGGATAAAAACTTATTTTTTAGGCCGCGGAAGTTGGGTTAGAAAAACCTGAAGAGAAACATCTGTGTCAATCTGTGCAAATCTGTGGACAACTTCCCTTAAAGTCTGCTTGCCGGCATTGTTCATTTGAAAAAACGCGCACGAAAACAAGAAGTGGATGGATAGTAGTGCAAAGAACTCATGGCTCCTGCCGGGCCGCCTTAGATTTTTCTATCGAAAAATCTAGGTATGCCAAGAGTAACCGCACTGTTTGCAATAGTAAGAATAGCCAATTATTTGGTTAGAAAACTGGGCTGTTTCTGATTTTAAGCACAAAACAACTCCGCAAAAACCACCTAATGCGCATAGTATTGTCCATAACACAGAGGTTGTGCTTTGAGCATTGAACCCATAGACCATAGAAGGAGTCCATCCTATTATGCCCACAACCACACTTCCGGCCAGCCAAATGACAAGGGTGAGACCGATCACACCGAGTATGCCTGCGATCGAGGGTGCAACTTTCCTCTCTTTTGTTTCAACGTTGTAAAGTTTACAGCGGGGGCATTGCATAAAAATCTCTTTTTTAAATGAGGACTTCAGCAAATCAGAGTTTGGTTTAAAATGTATATCGAAAAATTTATAATTGGGCGGCGAGGCGGGCCGGTGAAATGATTCTGGTGCGGTTATTGAGCGCATGTTCCTGTTCGCCCTCAAGCGGCGCAACGAGATATCCCTGCTTCAGACCCAAATCATCCAATGACCGGTAAAATCCGAGGGACGGGCGCGGGGTTGTCGAGGTGGTGCATTCCACCGCGATCAGCCGGTCCTTCTGATGGAAAACCAGATCCATTTTTTCGCCGGTTGCCGTCTGGTAATAATGGAGATTCCATTCACTGCCCGCAGCATCGGCAAGCTGAGCGGCGGCATAACTTTCCCACGAGCCTCCGCAGGCCGGGTGAGCGGACAGCTCATTCGGATCGTTAATGTCCAGCAGTGTATGAAGAATCCCGGTGTCGCAAAAGAGGAGTTTGGGGCTTTTGAACAACTGTTTTTTTACATTTGCAAACCAGGGGTGAAGCTGCCGGAGCATATGGGTGGACTCAAGAAAATCAATGTAACGCCGGACCGATGGCGCGGAAATTCCGATGGATTCGGCCAGTTTTGCGGTATTCAGCAGTTGTCCGTTTGTACGGGCCAGCAGGATCCAGAGTTTGCGCATCGCAGGTTCAGACAGAGCCTGTCCGTACAATTTCAAATCCCTTTCCAAACTGGACTGGATAAAATTCCGCCTCCAGTGCTGACTGGCCTGTTCGCTTGCGGCCAGATAACTTTCAGGAAATCCGCCGCGCAGCCAATGGCGGGAAAAACCGCTGTGAGGCAGTTCGGAAATCAGGAAAGGAGCCAGATTTAGAGAGGCCAGACGGCCGTCCATCGACACGGAGGATTGACGTAACAGTCCGGGCAAGGCGGAGCCGACGATTAAAAACCGGCCGGGTTTGCTTTTTTCGCCGCACAGTTCACATAACACGGGGAACAATTCCGGATCGTGTTCGATTCCGTCCAGACAGATCAGACGGGTTTCGTTTTCACGGAAAAAGGATTCTGCATCATTCAGTCTGTTCAGATCCGCCGGATTTTCCAGATCAAGATAGATGGCATCAGGCGGCTGAATGATCTGACGGGCTAATGTGGATTTTCCGCATTGGCGGGGACCGGAGATTAAAACCGCCGGAAACTGCTCCAGCCGGTTTTTCAACAAATCCTGTAAAGCTCGATGGACGTACTCCATGAAGGGAAGCTACTTCCGGAAAAAGAGATGTGCAAACCGAAAATTTTCTTTTCGATTTTGCACCGGCCCGCAGGGAAGTCCCCGGTGTGAATTTTTATCTGGGGAAAAACAGCCGCCGTGTGAGAAGGGTCATGAAACCAGCCGCGGAAATAAGGGCGATTACCGTCGGTTCAGGAACCGCGATGGGGTTGCTCCATCCTGAGGTAACCGGGCTGCCGGGATTCGCTCCGCCTGCGACATCTGCGGTGATGAAGTTATGATCGGTTGCATTGGCAATGCTGCCGAGGGCAATGTTCCATGTCTGCCCTCTTGCCAGTCCTGTGTAGGTTTCAAGATAGTTCCATGAAACCGCAAAGTCCATGAAGGTTGTTGTTCCGAAGGTCGTTGTGGACTGGCCGTCATCGGTGCGCACATAACCGTCCGTTGTACGCCCGCCGCCGTTGATATCATTGGCCATCTTTTTCCCGCTGTCGCCATCGATATCATCCATTTTTGTTCCGGACCAATAGGTACCAATTGTGTCGGGAACCAGCATCTCAAGCCCATGCGCGTCCGGATCGTTCGATTTGCTATCCCAGGCAAAACCATAATCAGGATTAAGGTTTCCATTGATATCAATCAGCAGCAAATGCGAGTCTCTGAATGTGCTGGTATCGGCTGTGCCAACATCCAGACGAAAGCGAAAGAAAACATAATCGTCATTTGCTGCCCAGTAAGCACAGGGGTTTAAATCATTTCCGACGAAATCGAGTTCCTCGGATGCTCCGTTATCTGCATCGTTTAATCCGTTAAGCACCGTCCACTCGGTTGCCCAGTTGGCATAACTTCCTCCATACTGATTGACAATTGCTCCAAGTCCTGCCGTGGCGGTAAGAATGGCGAAAAGGAATACTTTTGACTTACGCACAGGAAACTCCTGTTATTTTAAATGCCGAACCCTATCTTTCCCCCCGTTTTTTTGTCAAACACAAATAGTTGCTTTTTTAGTCACATTTCACCTGAATCTGCGATTTATGGAGTGCCCAGGCTGCGAGGGTTTTGGCATCCTGCACCTGGCCGGAGCGGATCAGGCCGTCCATTTCCGATTCGGTAACCAGAACGGTTTCAATGCTTTCATCGGGGTCAAAATCGGTTTCGCCCGGTTCGTGGACATCGGCATAAAAGATGTCGATTCGTTCGGTGCAGTAGCCGACGGACGGATAGATCGGGGCCAGCAGGCGGATTGAATCCGGCTCATAACCTGTTTCTTCTTTGAGCTCGCGGACCGCAGCGGCTTCCGGCGCTTCATCCGGATCGACATTCCCGGCCATCACTTCAAAGCAGACGCGCTCCATCGCCTTGCGGAACTGGCGGATAAAGACAAACCGCCCGTCGCGCCGCCGGGCGATAACCGCCACCGCCACGCCGTGCCGGATAATTTCGCGGGTTCCGACCCGCCCGCCGGCCAGTTCCACCTCCAGCACATCCACGCTCAGGATGCGCCCTTTAAAAACCGTCTTTGTATTCAGTGTTTTTTCGTACATGCGGGAAACGTACTGCGTAAAGAGTATCGCGTAAAGCGGAATGATGGCAGAGCCGAAGATTGGAATGATACGAAATTGACCAAGGCAGCGGAGCTGTAACCAACGCTTGCTTTTGACGGGATGATCTCTGGCATTCATTCAAAATCAGTGAAATACCATTAGGCTGACGAAATGCCCCCTTACCCCTTGAAAAACAAGGGGTTTTTTATCGCAATCTCCAAAACCCTTTTTACAAATTAATTCCTGCCAAGCCTCTTTTCATTGTGTTTCTGCCGGTTGCTGTCCCATAGGTTTATATATTACGGGTTTTATTGCAGTTGCTCAGGTTGTTTTTACTTGGCGGAGCAGCCCCTTTCACTCAGGCCAGTACGGCG
>JALOTS010000274.1 GCA_025457785.1 Pontiellaceae bacterium
ATTCCTTTCTGAAGTGATGGTTCATAAGTGGAACACATTCAACTCCAGCTCTTAGGAACAGAGCGATCTTTTTCCAACTCCGGTTTTCGGGTTAAAGCAGTACTTTGACCGCAAAGACGCGACGACGCAAAGAAAAACAAATCAGGCAGAACCGAAATAAAAACTGCATTGATTTGTCCCACGGATGGCAAAGCCGTCCCGCAGTGCAAACGGTCAACTGGCATGACTGCGTAAAATGGTGCAATGCCCGCAGTGAAAAAGAGAGAAAGACCCCGTGTTACACCGTTGAAGGAGAAATTTACCGCACGGGGCAAAACACGCCGGACTGCAACAGGAGTGCGGTCGGCTATCGTCTGCCGACGGGGGCGGAATGGGAAAAGGCCGCACGCGGCGGTTTGAACGGCAACCGGTTCCCGTGGGGCGACACGATTCAACACTCCAAGGAGAACTATTTCTCAACATATTGAAAAATCGTGATGTCTTCGGGTTTTACTTCGAGGCAGCCTTTGCAGCGCGAGCATCTGTTTTCCAGGCGTTGGATGCGCCCTTTGCGTTCGAGCAGTTCCAGCATGCCTTCCATGGCCGAAAGCTCGGTGTGGAAGTGGTTCGCCAGTTCCGCGAGCGAGGCGGAACCGCGTTCCTGAAGCCAGGATAGAATAGGTTGAAGCATCAGCGAACCTGTATTTTCCGGGCGGTTTTTTTCGAGATGATATACCGGCCTTCACCGGCGGCGACAACCATATTGGCATCATCGGGGCGGTTTTTTATGACATGAACCCGTGCACCGCTGAAAAGACCCATTTCAAGCGTTTTACGGTCGCCGTTGCAGACAACGACAACCTCCGCATCCTCGGCGAAATCGCTGAGCGGGTGGGCGCAGCAGATTCCGTTTTCGGGGCTGTGTCCGCAACGCTGCCTGTGACAATGTCTCTGTCTGAATAAATTCCGGAACATCGTTACTCCTGTTTTGGTACTGCTGTCCGTCAAATTGTTTATTGAATCCTCAACACAATCTATTCTGATAAAACTCTTTATTTTATGGCGTTGGTTTCGGTTCTGCCTCGCCGGGAAATCAGTTTAAGTGCAAATGCGAATAAAGTCAGAGTCAGCAGAATGAAGCCTGTCCAGACCGCCGATTGTACGGGGTGTGAGAGGAGGGTGGCGAGCTGATAAAAGAGCGTTGCCGCGAGCCATGCGAGCGCGGTGAGGTAGCCGACGCTGAAGGTCATCCATTTCCAGCCGGTTTCGCGCTGAGTCGCGGCGATGGCGGCGATGCACGGCGAGTAGATCAGCACAAAGAGCAGATAGGCGAAAGCTCCGGCGCGTCCGTTGAATTGGCTCAACATGACGGCGGCGGGGTCAGCGCCGTCTGCCGCGTAGAAGGTGTTGAGCGTGCCGACGACCAGCTCTTTGCCGAAGATGCCGGTGATCAGGCCAAGTGTTGCGGGCCAGTTGTCGGACGTGATGCCCATCGGCTCAAACACCGGGGTGATGGCGCGGCTGACGGCGCTCAGGACTGACTTTTCGGACGTTTCGTTGCCGAAACTTCCATCGGTTCCGATTGACCAGACAAAATTGAGCACGAGAACGAGGATCAGAATGATTTTTCCGGCGCGCAGGATAAATTCCTTGAGACGGATCCAGGTGTGGTAAACCAGTGCGGAGGGGCGCGGCAAATGATAGGGCGGAAGTTCCATGACGAAGGTGGATGCTTCGCCCTTCAGCAGGGTATGCCGCAGGAGCAGGCCGGTTCCGACGGCCAGCAGAATGCCGGTGAGGTAGAGCGAAAAAATGACGGCGCTTCCGGTGTTTGGAAAAAAGATGCCGGCGAAAAGAACATAAACCGGCAGGCGGGCTCCGCAGGACATGAAGGGGTTCAGCAGAACCGTCAGCGTCCGGTCGCGTTGGTTGTCGAGCGTGCGGGCGGCCATAATTCCCGGAACGTTGCAGCCGAAGCCGACCAGCATCGGAATAAAGGCTTTGCCCGGCAGGCCGATGGCCCGCAGACTGCGATCCATAATAAACGCGGCGCGGGCAATATAACCGGATTCCTCCAGCACAGAGAGACAGAGAAACATGGAAAAGACGGGCGGAATAAAGGTGGCCACGGTTTGAATGCCGCCGCCCAGCCCGTCGGCCAGCAGCACCTTCAGCCAGACCGGCGCACCGGTCCCGATCAGCCAGCCGCCGAATCCATGCACCAGAACAGTTCCGAAAAACCGGTTGATCCATCCGGTCAGCGGGGCGGAAAAGGTGATGGTGATGGTGAAAACAGCATACATGACGGCGAGGAAAAAGGGGATGCCAACGGGCCGGCTGAGAACCAGACGGTCAATGGCGTCGGAAAAAGATTTGCGCAATTCGCCGGTGCGGCGGACGACATCGAGCGCGAGCCCGTGGATAAAACCGTACCGTCCGTCGGCCATGATGAGTTCGATATCTGCGCCGATATGCTTTTCAACTTTGCGGACGGCTTTGACCAGTTGTTCATCATAGACACCGGCGGTCAGCTCGCCGGCGATTGGATCGTGTTCCAGCAGCTTAATCGCCAGCCAGCGGGCGGGAACGACCGCCCGGTCGGCGGCGGACTGCACCGCCGGGATCAGCCCGGCGAGCAGGGTCTCAACGTGCTCATCGTATTGAACCGCTGTTTTGCTTATTCGATGGGTCAGCGCGGCCTGCTCCACGGCTTCTTTCAGTTCATCCAATCCCTCTTTGTCTGAGGCGATCATGGGAATAACCGGACAATCGAGGTGGCGGGCGAGATGGTTCACCTGCACTTCAATCTGTCTGCGTTTCGCCAGATCCATCATATTGAGAACCACGATCAGCGGGACGCGCAGTTCAAGGAGCTGCGCCGTCAGATAGAGTCCGCGTTCAACGTTGCGCGCATCCATCACGTTGATAACGACATCGGGCTTTTCGTTGAGGATATAGTTGCGGGCGGCATTTTCATCGGGTGAACCGGCGGACAGGGAGTAAATGCCGGGCAGATCGATCACGCAGACTTTTTTGTCATCGTACTCATAGTCGCCTTCCAGATGTTCGACGGTCACGCCGGGCCAGTTGCCGACCCGTCCGCGCGAGTGGGTCAGCGCATTAAACAGCGTGGTTTTTCCGCAATTCGGGTTCCCCGCCAAAGCTATGGTGAACTGCTTCATGGTTTTTGTATTCAGGCTGGAATGATAATACGAAACGCCCCTGTTGCGAGAACAAAATCTAAATAACCGGATTCAAAACCTGTATTGATTTACACCGCAAAGGGCAAAGCCGCCCCGTAAAACAAGGACAGAAAAAATACATAGCGGAATTGCGATCTGGTGGGAGCCGGCAGATTCGCACTGAAAGCACCCGCCCATTGAGTCATTTTTAACCTCACCCGAATCCGGGCGGTGAGGGCTTCAAAAACCCTCGTTTGTTTTGCTTTCCTATTAAAAGCGAATCCGCTAATACGTCTCACGAAATGAAACAAAACTCATTCACCGTTAAACTTTCTGTCGAACAGCAGGCCAGGCTGGCGGCGCTGCTGCGCATACCGCGCTATACTCCGGTGGAGGTGCCTCATACGCAAATCGCCGTCGATACCGGGACCTGCCGCATCAATCTCTATAATTCCGGCAAATGTCTCGTTCAAGGGAAAGGCGCCGAAGAGTGGATTACCTTTACGCTCGAACCCGAAATCCTCGGCGAAGCGCGCATGGGGTATGACGAAATTTACGACCCTGA
>JALOTS010000031.1 GCA_025457785.1 Pontiellaceae bacterium
AAGATAAATATCGAGTCCGTCATTTATCACCGCCTGAATCTGATTTACTTCAGCCGCCGGAACACTCACACAGATTTTATCCGCCGAAGAATTATCGCTTTCAATCACGCCGCCGAACCAGCGCCGGTCATAATAGCCCGTTTCAGGCTCCTGACCCCAAACCTCATACAACAACGCACGGCCGTTGGACACAAACACTTCGAAAACAATCGTTCCGGCGTTATCCCAGACCGCGCCCAGATCCATAATGCCGTCCCCGGTAAAATCGCTCGCCAGCCACCGTTTTTTCCGGAACCAGTCGCCCGTTTTCGTCAGAAGAGACTCCCGGCTGAATCCCGTCCCGCCGGACCGGTAGATATCCACCGAAAGCTTTCCTCCGTCATTCCACAGCTGGACGATGTCATCGTCCCCGTCACCGTCGAAATCCCCTGCGGCAAAATGACGATAATCACAGTCGCGCCCGAAATCTCCCAGACCTTCGCCCCAGGTTTGAAGCTCAAACGATTCGCCATCCGACACATGGACTTCAATGCGGGTCTTCCCCCCCTGATGAATATCGAAACCTTCTCCCCGGACCCGGGCCAGATCATTCTTTCCGTCTCCATTGAAATCACCGATAAGCCATTTATCCCGCCGGTCAAACACCCCCTGTTTCACCGCACAGGACTTCACCTCGAAACTCTTCCCGCAGATCATCGCGAACGAACAGGCGCCTTCGTCCTCAAAAACCCTCAGAATGTCAAGCGCCCCGTCACCGTTAAAGTCACCGGAAAAAAAACAATCCGACGGAGAGTATTTTCCGGTCTGAGTCACCTTCCTGACCCTGGAAAACAAACCGTCCTCCGTCTCATGCAGATCCAGTGAAACCGAGCCGCCGTCATTCCACAGTTTCAACAAATCGTCCTTTCCGTCGCCGGTATAATCGCCGGCAAACCAGCGCTGATTATATTTAAACTCCCCCTGCGCATCGGCCTGCGGCTGCACCGAAAATCCGGCGCCGGTATTCATGTGAACCTCCGCCTTCATCTGTCCCTCTTCAGCCCGCACGTTTCCAATGTCCGTCTTTCCGTCACCATCGAAGTCACCCGCAAACCAGTTAAACGACTCGCGGTAAACCCCCTGCCCCTCTCCGGTCCGGTCTTCAGATACAAACCCGTTCCGGGTCGAAAAACGAACGCGAATCTCGGTATTGCCGTTGCGGTTACAGACATCTATCAAATCCTTGCGGCCATCGCCGTTCACATCCACCGGCTTCATATTCTGGAACTGAGCAAACACAGCCGTCTGAAAAAACAGAACGGTCACAAAAAGAGCCGCGATACACATCGAAAAATTTTTACCGGCACGCATCTTCATGATTTTCTCCCCTTTTTAAACGTCCCTTTCAGGAAGAACCGATTCACGGTTGCATAATTTACGTCCGTTTCTATTGCCCAAACGGCATCAAGTCCAGTTCTAAACACACAGAACAAATCACAGAAAGATTACTCCTCTGTTTTTTTATACAACGCCGCAACCCCCTCCGGATGTGTTTTATGCAAATAAAAAACGGAAATTCCCGCAAAACCCTCGTTCGAGAATTCTATCCGCGGCAGCGGTGTCCGGGAGCGAAGCGGTATTCGGTTTTTTAAATAAAAACAGCGGAAGAACCGGGTGATTCAAAAAATCATGCTTGCAAATCTGTCCTGACGCACGGAAAAGAACGCCCGTGTACGGCCGTCCGCCTGAAACCACATGACCGCATTCGGACAGGATACGGTTCGAAACGGGCCGGCATGTCCGCACCCGCCCGGACAGCCGGAATGGTGCGCTCGAGAGGACTCGAACCTCCACACCTCTCGGCACAAGAACCTGAATCTTGCGTGTCTACCAATTTCACCACGAGCGCTTTTTCTGAAAAAACAGAGCGCGTATTAAACAGGATGTTTCCGCAAAGTCAATGGTTCAAAAAACCATTTTCTTTACTCCTTGCCTCCAACCCACTTGCAACCTATACTCTGAAATCGGTTTTATGTGTAACAATGGAAAAAGAAGGAAATGACAAATGTGAAAAACATAGACGAAACCCAATGGAAAACTCTGAAAAAGAAGCTTTCCCGTTCCCCCCATATCCCCTCCATCGCGATGGGCGAACCTGAAAAAGAATACGTTTTATCACGCGGAATCGATATCCTTCGGCTCCACGCCACCGATTTCGTCAATAAACGAATCGCCCCGGCCAAACCCAAAAATGACGGGCGCCAAACTCCGCTTAAAGGGCATCCCGTCTTCATCGCCCAGCACGCCACCGGAACCAGCGACCGCACCAGGCTCGAAAAACTTCATGGCATCAAAGCCAATATAAAGCTCACTGAAAACGAAGTCGCCTACGTGGTCAGCGTCATTCTCCGCTGGATCCAGGAACAAACCGGAGAACCCAACTGATCGTTCCGGAGACCGGAAAAAATCTCCTTTCCGGACTTCCCCCGCGCACACCCTTTTTCCGAACCCTGATAACGCATTGCCTGATATGGAACCTCAAATTACAGCCCGGCCGGATCACCCCGTCAGCCGCAAACAAATCAGCGCGTCCGCCTTGAAAGTCCTCTACGCCCTCAAAGATGCCGGCTACACCGCCTACCTTGCCGGCGGCGGAGTCCGCGATCTGCTGCTCGGACGCACCCCGAAGGATTTTGATGTCGCCACCAACGCCACCCCCGAAGAAGTCCGCAAAGTATTTCGCAACTGCCGCCTCATCGGACGCCGCTTCCGCCTCGCCCATGTCTTCTTCCGCGACGAAATCATCGAAGTCTCCACCTTCCGCGCTCCGACTCCCCCCGATGACGAAACCCTGCAAAACGACAACAGCACCTTCCTCTCCAAAGACGGCCTTGTTCTGCGTGACAACCTCTTCGGAACCCCCGAAGAAGACGCCCTTCGCCGCGACTTCACCGTAAACGCCCTCTTCTACAACATCACCGACTACTCTCTCATCGACTACGTCAACGGGCGCCGCGACCTCGACAACCGCCTCATTCGCGTCATCGGCAACCCGGAACAGCGCTTCACTGAAGATCCCGTCCGCATCCTGCGCGCCATCCGCTTCGCGGCCATCCTCGGATTCAGCATTGAACCCTCCGCCCGCGAAGCAATCCGCCAACACGCGGCGCGTCTGGAGGGATGCTCATCCTCCCGCCTCTACGAAGAGATTCAAAAACTCATCAGTTGCGGAAAAGCCGAAAAGGTCTTTGCCCTCTGTTGCGAACTCAATGTCTTTGAACATATTTTTCCCGAACTCGGTGCCTGGCTCAATGCGCCTGACGGCGAAGGAAAAACCCACTGGCTCGAAAAAAGCTTCAAACAGATCGACCGCTGGCGGGCCGCCGGAATCCAGATCGACCCCGCGCTGCCCTTCGCATTGATTTTCGGCGAATACCACGAATGGGTTGCGGCGCAACTCATGCGGGACGAAAAACTTCCTCACGCCGAAGCGCTCCAGGAAGCCACCCACCGTCACATTCGCCAGCTCGACCGCATCCGCATCCCGAAGTCCGTCACCCATCACATTGCAGAAATCATGACCGGACAGCCCCGCTTCCTAAAAACCACACCCAAAAACGTCCACCGCATGATGAACCACCGATGCTTCCTCGACGCCTTTCTCTACTTCAAATTCGCCGCCCTCACCGCCGGACGCCACGCCGCCGAACTCGATTGGTGGGAAACCCAGAGAAAATCAAGACAGCGTTTGACCGCTTGACATATTCTGCCCGAAGCAGCGGAGCCGCCTGTCCACGTGCGTACACGCACAGGCAGGCAACCAAAGTCTGAGCGCTGAGGATTGACCCGCTGAGCTTCGGCGAAACGGCCTTGTTATCGTCCGGTGCAGCGCCATCGCTATGAAAGGCGGGCAGCAGAAAAACCAGCAGCAGGGCAAGACGGGTGGCTTTTTCTATCTTCCGGACAAATTCGCCGGCGGGAAGCGCTTTGCGCGGCGGCGTACCCTGCGGCGCATGGTTTTTGGTGTCCTCCTGTGCAAAACGGTCGCGGACGGCCTGATTCAGTTCAGGGCTCATATACAGTCTGCTTTCGTTCCGGTTTCCTTAAATTCCCGTGAGCGGGAGCTTCGGTTTTCGATCCTCAAAAGACACGTTTCTGCATCATCTCATCCCTCACTTGCCTTGATCGCCTCCAGTGCCGCACGACCCTCTTCCGGGCGGTCCGCTGTCAGCAGACGCGGGCCGGCCCAGTCAATCAGCCAGGCGCCTGACGGCGCGGTAAACAGAATGCTGAGCACCGCGACGGCCAGAATCACATTTCCGGGGGCCGGATCGCCGCCCGCCTGAATCATGGCCGCCAGCGGAACCGCGCCGACAGCCGCCTGAACCGTCGCCTTGGGCAAATAGGCAATCACCGCAAAAAGCCGCTCGCGCCCGTTCAGCGGACTGCGGATCAAACAGAGAAAAACGCCTGCACTGCGGGCAATCAGTCCGCAGACAATCAGCCCAAACCCGGCCGCGCCCGCTTTAACGACAACCGGAAGATTGACCTGCGCGCCGACCAGCGTAAACAGCATGATCGAAGCAAAAACCCAGATTTTCCCGAGTTTGGAAGAAATTTCGTGCGCCATGTGCTCACGTTTTTCGAGAATCACGAAACCGAGCCCCAGCACGGCCGGCAGCGCCGCAAACGGAACAGTGCTTTCGAGCAACTGCTGGAGGCGTATCAGCAGAACAGAAATGCCAATCACAATCAGCGTCCGCTTGGTCGCCCGCGGGTTAAACCGCTCAAACAGCCGAAGCATTATCCAGCCCAGCGCCAACCCCGCGCCGATTCCCAGCAGAATCGAAACCGGAATCCCGGCCAGCGCCCGCCCGATATGCGCCGACTGCCCGCCGTAAAGCCCCATCAGCACATAAAAAACGGTAATCGCAAAAACATTTTCCGCAGAGGCCGCCGCCAGCACCAGGGTCGGAATACCCTTTTTTACTCCGCGATACTCTTCGATAAGATGAATCATCGCCGGCACCACCACCGCCGGGGAAACGGCGGCAAGAATAAATCCGAGCAGTGCCGACTCCATTCTCGTCAGCGGCAGGAAATATGGCCCCAGCAGCGCAACCGTTACCCCTTCCAGCAGACTCGGAGCGAACGACAGCAGCAGCGCCTGTTTCCCGACCTTGGAAAGCGCTTCACGGCTCAGCTCAAATCCGGCGCGAAGCAAAATCACCACCAGCGCGATCAGCCGGAAATCGGCGGAAACCATCAAAAAATCCGGCGCCATCCGGTTTAAAACGAACGGACCGACCAGCACGCCCAGCAGCAGCATGCCGATCAAACCGGGAAACCGCAGCTTGCGGAAAATCCAGTCCGCCAGCAGTCCCAATAAAATCATTTCAGCAATGCTTACCGCCACTGAGTACACCCCTTAACGGCGCAAAAAGGCGAAGTAAAAACGGTCTGTTTGCCGAGTTCCGTCTTGATTTCAAGCGCATTGATGCCGGCTATTGCTGTATTCATCCGTTTCCCTTCACTGTTGTTTATGTTTCACTTCGCAGGTACAGAATTCAAAAACAGAAAAGGGGAACGGCGCTGAGCCGGCATAGAGAAATGTTTTTATATGTCTGCACACAACGCCCCCACCCTTTTGTTTTTTGGCAGGAGTCATCAGCGCTGACCGGAGTCAGGCGGTTTACCCTTGCGGGAAGGCAGACACCATTGCCGTTACTGTCCGACTTGTATTTTTTCTCCGATGTCCTGTCAACGCTATTTGTACTTCCGGAACCGTTCCAAATTCAGGAAAACGCCATTCGGAAATTCTGTCTCCCGCATCTCTGTTCAGGCATCCACAGCCGCAGAGCCGCCATGGATATCTGTTATTTGCTGTCAGGTTTTTTTCTTCAACGGCTATTCTGTTGCACAGCACCTTCGCTATCTTCTTGCGTTTATATCGCTCTTTATCCAGAGTCGGCAGAGATCAAAGATCTCTTTTTATCACCGTAAGACGCGCCGCCTGATTCCGGCGCGTACAATTTCGGTGCTGCTTAAAAAAACGATGAAAAAAGGAACTGTAATTATGAAACGGATTTCTACATTGGTGACAGCAGGTGCCTTCAGCATACTCACCGGGTGCATGAATCTCGTGATAGAAGGCGATTGCCCGAAAACTCAGGATTCCAAATTCGGCTCAGAAACAATTCACGGATCGTACTTCGGCTTTAACTGGGATGATGATTCACGGGAGGTACGTAAGGCGGATGACGGACTTGGGCTGGCCAAGGTTGAATACCGCAGTAATTTCTTTTATGCGTTGGTTAGCGTGTTCAGCGCGGGTCTTTATGCGCCGGTGGATATCGACTATTGGATTGAGTCGCCTCAAACCATCACCCGGCTGCCTAAGAAAAACTGAGAAAGAAACAGGTCATGACACCTCGTAATTTACTCGTTTTTTTTGACGGCACCTGGAACAGAGCGGAGACCGGCAGCGATAATAACCAAACCAATGTGGAGAAAATCTATCGTCTGCTGCCGGACTCCTGCAGCAAGAGCGCCCATTACGAAGAAGGAGTGGGCGTGAAGAGCGAAGAGGAAATTCTCGGAGGGATCTTTGGAGCGGGAATCGATGAGCGCATTCTGGGCGCCTATCGTTTTCTTCAGAGCCGTTATGCCGATCAGGGCTTTGAAAACCGGCTGTTCATTTTCGGTTTCAGCCGCGGGGCGTACACGGCACGTACCTTTGCGCAGCTGCTCTATTACTGCGGCGTACCGGCCAAAAACGGCAAACCCCGGCGCGCATGGGATTGCTATTACAATCAGGATTTGACGGCTGCCGGGAAACTCAAGAGAAACGGGGATTTTTTCGATGTCGATATTGATATGCTCGGTGTCTGGGATACGGTCAAATCAACTCTGGATCCGGACAGGAAGGACACGACGCTCTACCCGAATGTAAAAGCGGCCTATCATGCCATGGCGATTGACGAGAAGCGCCGCAACTTTCCGGTGTTGCGTTTCGATGAAGATCCCCGGGTCTCACAGGTCTGGTTTGCCGGGGTGCATAGCGATGTCGGCGGCGGATATAAAAGCGGGGAGTCCCGGTTGTCCGACATTGCGCTGGAATGGATGGTCAGTGCGGCACGGAACCACGGTCTGGAGTTCATCGCTGATGCCAAGGACTACATGGCCCCCTCGCCGACAGGCAAGATCCACGACTCGTACGAGGGGAAATGGAAACTTCTGGGTGAAACCATCCGCCGGATCGAAGACCGGGACAATATTCATTCATCAGTGAAAGACCGGCTGGCCGGAATCAGCGGATACCATCCAGTCAATCTTCCGACAAATCCGCATTTCATATGATTAAAAATGCAGGCGGAAAAACAAAGAAAAATACTTCACAATGATTTCTTCGCAGGTAATATCCCCCGCAGTTGCCTGGGAAGAACCGGTTTGCCTGTTTAACAGAAAAGGAGAAAACATGAACAAATACAGTATAGCGGCGTGGTGTGCGGCCGCTGCGATAAGCGCAGGTGCGGCCGTTACGTTTGATCTGTACAATGATGCGGATCTTTATTCCTATCTGGATGATCAGACCGGACCGCTGAGTTATACAAACAGCGGAATTGCCGCCACCTTTTCCGGAACAGGCGGAAATATGAATCGTGTTTCGAACAACGGGTTCGGAATTGATGCGCCGGGATCAGGTGATACAACCTATCTGCTGGACGTTAATGAAGCCTTGACTGTCTCGTTTAATCAGGCGGTTCAAATCACTGCGCTCGATTTCCGCAACTTTGATGACGGGGAATCCATCCGTGTGATTATCGGCTCAGTCACCAATACGGTTCTATGGGCCAATTTGGGTAATAAAACCACTGATTCCATCATTATCCCCTCCTGGGATGTACCCCTTGGCGATACCGTGCGGTTTGAAGTGGGCGGAGAAACGGATGCCATTGCGATTGATTCATTCACGGTCGTTCCTGAACCGGCGACGGTTTCCATGCTGGGAATCGGCGGGCTTCTGGCGCTGATTATCCGGCGGATATCCTCTGAATAAATTCGGGAAAAGATCAGCCGCACACTCCGATGCCTCCGGAGCGTTTTTGTTCACGGGGGTTAAAACGGAGCCGGCGGTCAGAGTCGAACTGACGACCAGCTGATTACAAATCAGCTGCTCTACCACTGAGCTACGCCGGCTTTTGAAAAAAGAGAGGGGATTATGCAAAACATTTCGGCAAAGTCAAACCTTCAGCCTCGTTTATAACCCGGACGATGATGCCGAAGATGGGGAAATACATACCGGGAAAAGGCGGCCACCAAGAGAAACAGCGCGGTCATCAGCGTAACGATCAGAACAAAAAGCCACGTCCGTGATCCTGTCGCAACGGAATCTTCATAAAAATAGGCGGACAGCAGCCCTCCGACGACCAGCACAAACAACGCAAACAGCAAAAGACTGAGATACGGTCTTAACCTGAACATCGGTACTCTGTCACCCATCGTTGCCATACGGTACTTCCTTCACCAACTGCACAAAGCCTATTCATCCCCGCGCCCGGAATAAAGCATTAATTATGCGGCTTCGCCGATTTTTTGTTTTTCATCCTTTGATAAAAAAGGTTCCAATGGAGGAAATACAGGAGAATAAAAATGAACCGAACCGTATTAATAACGGGCGCAACGCGCGGAATCGGACGGGAAACCGTTAAACAGCTCTGCTCACAGGATTTCACCGTGTTTGCAACAGGCCGGGACCCGAACCTGCTGGATCAACTGAAAGAAACCGCAGGATGTCTCGGCGAAGTCTTCGATCTGTCAGATTCAGAAGCCGTTGTTTCATTGTACGAAACTGCACGAACCTCTCTTGGCCGAATTGATGTGCTGATCAACAACGCCGGCTTTAATCCCGGTAAAAATCCGGTGGCGGAGGTCAGCGCGGAACAGATGGATGCCTCCTACGCCGTTAATTTCCGGGCATCGTTTCTCCTCTGCCGGGAAGCGCTCAAAGAAATGAGCGGGCGGAAAAGCGGACACATCCTCAATGTCATCAGCACCATCGCCCGCACCAGCGCGCCAAACTATTCCGCCTACTGTTCGCTCAAATATGCTTTGCACGGCTTCACGCAATGTCTCATCAAAGAAGCCCGGCAGGTGAATGTAAAAGTGACCGGCGTTTATCCCGGCGGGACCGACACCGATTTCCGCCCGGAAGAGCGGCCCGATTATATGCGGGCCGAATCCGCCGCGAAAATGATTGTACAGTGCATCCATACACCGCAGGATGTCACCGTTCACGAACTGGTGTATCGGCCTATGGTCGAATCCAATTTTTAAGGAGGGTTTAAATATGAAAATTCTGTCTGGTTTGCTTTGCCTGCTTTTGCTGACAGGTTGCGCCACTGATGCCGTGACCGGAAAAAAAACCTATAATTTCAGCCCGTTGCAGAAGGACGTGGAGCTCGGCTCGCAGATTTACAGCGAAACGGCGGCGGAAATGAAACAGCGCGGCATACCGGTTAATGCCGATCCCGTCCGCCTTGCGCAGTTAAAAGAAATGGTGCGGCGCATCAGTGCGGTTTCCGACCTTCCGGACCTGCCGTACGAAGTCATGCTGATTCAGACAAATATCGTCAACGCAATGGCCGCGCCCGGCGGAAAACTGATCGTCTATGAGGGCCTCTGGAACCCAAAGGACGGACTGGTTCAGGACGATAACGAACTGGCCGCCGTACTGGCCCACGAAATCGCTCATGTAAACTGCCGTCATTCAACAGAGGCTATGTCCCGGACAGTGACGGTAAATCTTGTCTCCGATCTGGGCGTTACGTTTGCAAAAAACACAAAATATGAAAAATATGCACAGCTCGCCGCAGTCGGCGGAGTAATTCTTTATGACGGCCTGCTGGTGATGTGCTATTCGCGTACGGATGAAAAGGAGGCGGATGCGGTCGGCCTTATGTATATGGCCAAAGCCGGCTATGACCCGCGTGCCGCCTTGCGCATCTGGGAACGCTCCGCGCGGAATCGCAACGGAGCCGATCCCGCCGCCAGTATTTTTTCCACTCATCCGCCGGATGCAGTCCGCCTGGAAAACCTGCGGAAACAACTGCCTGCCGCGCTGACCGCCTATGAGGCCGGTTCATCCCGGTAACTCCTGGAACAACCTGTTGCCGTTTTTACAACCTGCTGTTCTTCAGCTTTATTTAACACTCCTTTCAGCGGACCGAAAATGAATAATCCGCATTTAATCCGCGATTATCCGGGTCATCTGCGGGTCGATTCTTCCTTATTGTCCATTGCCAGTATCCGGGGAACGGGTGTAAGGTTTCCGGTGTTCGGAAAAAGGAGTCCCAGATGCAGCTTAAAATATTTTTCAAACTGGCGGTATTAGGCGGGGTTTCGATTCTGCTGCTGATCGCACTGATTTCCATTGGCGGGATTACCGGCGAACGCAAGCAACGGTTCCGGGAAGTGCAGGGTGATATCGAGCGGAGTTATGCCGGCCCGCAGCAAATCACGGGGCAAATGGTTTTCATCCGGTATCGGGAAACCTGGCTGGTAAAGAAATATAATAAAGAGAAAAAAGAATGGGAAGAAGAAGAGGTCAGCGAAATAAAATCTGCGAGGGTTTATCCTGAAGAGCTTTTGTATGACGGGTCGCTTACAGTTCAAGAACGCTACCGGGGAATCTTTAAGGCGCAGACATTTCAAAGCAAAGGAACCCTGTCTGGAATATTTAAGCTTCCGGTTATCGAAACATTGCGGAACGAAAAAAACTCCACCCTTGATGTTTTGTCGGCAGAGGTCGGATTGTGTATCAGCGATCCTCGCGGTATTTCGCAAATCCCGAAATTTGTCTGGAACGATGTGCCGCTGGAAGTTCTTCCGGGAAGCGGTTTTGCGAAGCATCCTGACGGTCTGCATGCTGTGATACCGTACACCGTGTCCGCATCCGGTCAGAAATGCCAGTTTTCAATGGATTTAAATCTTCACGGAACCGGACAGTTCACCCTTGTGCCGGTCGGTTTCAATAATCGAATACGGTTAAATTCAGCGTGGCCACATCCCGAATTCAGCGGCGATTTTCTGGCAACAGAACGAACTGTTTCTGACCGCGGATTTACCGCCGAGTGGAATGTCAACGCGCTGGCATGCTCTGCTCAACAAAATCTGGAGTCATCCCGACGCAGCGACATTCAGTACCTTGGTGTCAATTTAATCGACCCGGTCAATGTGTACTCCATGACAGATAGTGCGTTGAAATACGGATTTCTCTTCATTTTTATAACCTTCGCGGCTTTCTTTTTGTTTGAAATCATCCGGCAACTGAACATCCACCCGATTCAATATGGCTTTGTCGGACTGGCTCAGGCGTTATTTTTTCTGTTATTGCTCAGTTTGTCTGAACACATTGGTTTCACTCAGGCCTATCTCGTTGCCGCCGCCGCAACGGTCGGCACCATCAGTATTTACCTATGCAGTGTCTTGAAAGGATTAAAACGAGGTGTTGTGTTCGGCGGATGCTTGAGTACGATATACGGCGCACTGTACGGTCTGCTGAAATCGGAAGATCACGCATTGGTTGCGGGTTCTGCTTTACTGTTCATTCTGCTGGCGCTGACTATGATCATTACACGAAAAATTGATTGGTACGCCATAGGAAGGAAAACTTCATAAAACAAAGCGTTTCACAATAGATAAAACGGAGTGTGTGATATCAACAACCAATAACAAATAAAAAGGCAGCTCGGCAGGGGCCATTTCGCTGAAACTCAGCGGGGCATCCCTCAGCACGCAGACTTTGATCGCCTGCCTGTGCGTGTACGCACGCAGACAGGCGGCTCCGCTGCCTTGGAGTGCTTCCGTCCGGTACATCAGACAGGCATTCCCCCGGAAGGAACACAAGATGCAACACAAAACATTTTTTCTGACAGCGCTCATGATCCTTCGTGTCGCATGCGCTATCATGGCAGCGGAAAAGCCGAATATCGTTTTCTTCATCGCCGACGATGTGTCGCAGGAAGATTTCGGCTGTTATGGCCATCCGGTGATTAAGACTCCGTGCATTGATGCCCTGGCCGCGAAGGGTATGCGCTTCAACAACGCCTATCTTACCATCAGCAGTTGCAGCCCAACCCGCTGCAGCATCATCACCGGACGGTACCCCCATAATACAGGCGCTCCGGAATTACATGTCATACTGCCCGAACAGCAAATTCGCTTTCCCGAGCTGTTGAGAGAAGCCGGCTATTACACCGTGCTGTCCGGCAAGAATCATATGTTTGGAGACAGGGACCGCGCTTTTGATGCCATTACGGACGGCGGCGGACCGGGCCGTGAAGAGGATTGGGCGGCGCACGTACAGAATCGTCCGAAAGACAAGCCCTTCTTCTTCTGGTTCGCTTCGAGTGATGCTCATCGGGACTGGGATAAAAGCGACAATATCCCCTTTTACAGCACAGATGAGGTCGTTGTTCCTCCTTATCTGGTCGATACGGAAGTGACCCGCAGGGATTTGGCTGACTATTATCACGAAGTGAGCCGCTTTGATCATTACATCGGGCTGGTGACGGCAGAACTGGAAAAACAGCAGGTGCTGAGCAACACCCTGATCGTGATTGCGGCGGATAACGGACGGCCTTTCCCCCGGTGTAAAGCGCGCCTGTAT
>JALOTS010000032.1 GCA_025457785.1 Pontiellaceae bacterium
CGGGAGGTTGCCCGTATTCTCGGCACGTCGGAAAAAGTCAGTGTCTGTTATACGCTGGGCATTACCGAGCATATCTGCGGAACCGACAATGTGAAAACCATTGCCAATCTGCAGATGGTTCTCGGAAACCTCGGCAAGTATGCCGCCGGCGTAAATCCGCTGCGCGGACAGAACAACGTTCAGGGCGCCTGCGATGTTGGCGCGCTGCCGAACGTTTACCACAATTATCAGGCTGTGGATAATCCGGCTGTTGCGGAAAAAATGGCCAAGGCGTGGGGCGTTGACGGGCTTTCCACAAAACCCGGGTATAAAATGCCGACCATGCTGCACAAGGCCATGAGCGGCGGAACAAAGATTCTTTACTGCGTGGGTGACAACACGGTTCAGACTGAACCGAACATGGCACTGACCGTCAAAGAACTGGAAGCTCTCGAATTCTTCATCGTCTGCGATATTTTCCCGAATATCACAACGCCGTACGCGGATGTGATTTTCCCGGATACCGCCTGGGGCGAAGAGGACGGAACGTTCACGAACTCCGAGCGGCGTGTACAGCGTGTGCGCGGCGCACTGAAGCCGCCGGGAGAAGCCCGTTCACACTGGTGGGTCATGCAGGAGCTGGCAAAACGCCTCGGCACGGATCTGGGCTTTACCTCCGCAGAATCGGTCTGGGAGGATCTCCGCAAAACCGCAACGAGTTATGCCGGTATCACCTACGACCGGATCAAGGAGACCGGGTTGCAGTGGCCGTGTCCGACGCTGGATCACCCCGGAACGGATTTCCTGCACAAGAACGGCATGTTTACCCGCGGGAAAGGGCTTTTCCACGAAACAAAATATGTTCCGCCGGCCGAACCGCCGTGTGCGGAATACCCGCTGACCCTGTCGACGGGAAGACGTTTGTGGCATTACCATTCCGGTACTCAGACCCGGAACTGCGAAGGTCTTGAAGATCTCTTTTCCAGAGAACTTCTTGAGATCAGCCCGGCGGATGCGGAAAAGCTCGGTGTTACAACGGGTGATATTGTCAAGGCCTCCAGCCGTCGCGGATCCATTGAAGTAACGGCGTGGGTCACAGACCGTTCAGCCCCCGGTATCTGCTGGTGTTCATTCCACTTTTATGAAGCCTGCGGAAACGCTCTCACGATTGATGCGTTTGATCCGGTGACAGAAACAGCGGAATACAAGGCCTGTGCAATTCGCGTGGAAAAAATCCGCGACGGAGAAATAGAAATGTCACAGTGGCGGCGTCAGGCACGTCCCTAAAAAAGGAGCAACCGGAATGGCAACAATACAGAATATTCTGCAGGCTGCGGTAAGGCGGGAGGAGGAAGCGAATGAGTTCTACACCCGCATGGCCGCACGCTGCAAAGACGCATTCGTCCGGCAACTGTTCACGCAGCTTGCCGGCGACGAACTGGGACACAAGGCATTTCTTCTGGGGTGCCTGAATGATCCGGATCTGCTGAAGAAGCTTTCCGTGCCCGTGGACTGCAAAGTGGCCGAGGCCACTCCGGCGGTTGACGGCGCTGATGCAAACCTGAAGGCGGCCGACGCGGTCGCTCTGGCTATGAAGAGGGAGCAGAGCGCTGTTGAACACTATCAGCAACTGGCCGCCTCCGCGCAGTCCGACGACTATCGCCGGGCTTTCGAAGGGCTTGCCAACATGGAGCTGAACCATAAGAAAAAACTGGAAGATGCGTTTATTAACGTTGGTTATCCCGAGGTGTTTTAATTAAAAGCCCGTTGAGAAACGGGCAATGGCCTCCGCTTTGATTTAATCAGACGGAGGCATTGACAGCAGCTCTCCTTCGGAGTAGTAGAGAGGGCCGCTGTTAAATGAGCAACTTAAAAACTGGAGAAATCCGCTGAAAC
Organism: Pontiellaceae bacterium; assembly: GCA_025457785.1. GTDB lineage: Bacteria > Verrucomicrobiota > Kiritimatiellia > Kiritimatiellales > Tichowtungiaceae > Tichowtungia. The sequence continues at coordinate 1,876 of JALOTS010000032.1, forward strand.
GGAGTTCATGTCCGGGCGAAATCGGTCTGGTGGCGTCTGGCGTGAAAAGAAATGATGTTAAAAAGGAACGGGCTATTGAAACGTGCTCTTCTGCCGTTTCCCGTAAAACGGGAATCGCGGCTGTTTTTTTTGTCCGGACGCATCATTTCAACTCCTTTTTCATTCTTTTTGGAGAAGACGGAACTGGTGTTCCAGCTGGTCTTCAAAACCAGCAGCGGGTGGATAAGACTGTCCGTGGCAGGTTCGATCCCTGCCTTCTCTGCCGTTCCGTTCCTCTCCCCTGCAGCAGAAACTGCTGTCTGTCCTGTTCCCTGCCCGGCACTTAAGCCGGATCAGCCGTTAAGGAGCATCCTGTGAACAAAGCACGAAGAACCATGCCCGCCGTCGGGGAACTGGTGCATCTGCCCGCAGTTCAAACGTTAATCGAAAAATACGGACGATCTGTTGTCACGTATGCCATTCGCCGGGCTCTGGACGAAAAACGCAGTCAGATGATGCATCAGGAAACCCCCGCTTCTTTTTCCGGCGAAGAACTGATTGAGAGATCGGTTTCGCATATTGAACGGATTATGAAACCGGGTCTTAAACCGGTCATTAACGCCACCGGAATTATTCTGCACACCAATCTGGGGCGTGCGCTGCTCGGACGGAAAATGCTCGCGGATATAGAACCGGTTATCTGCAACTATTCAAATCTGGAATTCGATCTGGAAACCGGACAGCGGGGGGATCGCAACACACACCTGTCTGAACTTCTCCGCTTTCTTACCGGCGCGGAAGATTCAATTGTTGTGAACAACAACGCCGCAGCCCTGGTGCTGACCCTCAGCACACTGGCCAAACGGCGGGAAGTTATTATTTCACGCGGAGAACTGATCGAAATCGGCGGTTCATTCCGGCTTCCGGAAATCATGCGGACCTCGGGCGCGAAAATGATCGAAGTCGGCACAACCAACCGCACCCGCCCGTCCGATTATGAAAACGCCATTACTCCGCGCACGGCCATGATTCTCAAAGCGCATACTTCAAATTATGCTCTGCAGGGATTCACGGAAGATGTTTCCGTTAAAGAGCTGGCCGGACTGGCGGCCCGGCATAACCTTCCGCTGCTGTACGACATCGGTTCCGGACTCCTCTGCAAACCGCAAGGACTGTCCCTGGCAAAAGAGCCGGACATCCATTCCGCGCTGGCTGACGGCGCCGATTTAGTCTGTTTCAGTTGCGACAAGCTTCTGGGAGGACCGCAGGCCGGCGTGATTGCCGGCAGAACGGAACTGATCAGAAAACTGGCGAAGGCCCCGTTGATGCGCGCACTTCGGGTCGGAAAGCTGACTCTCGCGGCACTGGAGAGTGCCTGCCGGAACTATTTATCCAAGGACCGGCTTCTTCAAAACAACCCGACCTTCTCCATGCTGGAACGATCGCCCCGGGAACTGACCCGTCTGGCCGATCAACTGGCACAGAGAATGACTCAGGCGGGTCTCGACGTAAGCGTTGTGGACAGCCCGGGACAAAGCGGAGGAGGAACACTCCCGGATGTCAGCCTGCCCGGCAAAGCGGTTGCACTCGTTTTTCCAAAAAAACAACGGGCCCGGCTTGTAAAAGAAACCGCACGGGAACTGCTCCGGCTTGAGCGCCCCGTTCTCAGCGTATTGCGAAACGGACAGCTTCTCTTCGATGTTCGCACACTGTACGAGGAGGATTTTTCATACATTGCCGATATGACAGCAACGTTGATCCGGGAGAAAAACGCGTGATGGAAGAAAAGAGACTGATTATCGGAACGGCGGGACACATTGACCACGGAAAGACCAGCCTGATTCAGGCGCTGACCGGTTATGACTGTGATACGCACCGGGAGGAAAAACAGCGCGGGATTACCATTCATCTCGGATTCACGCACTTGAAACTCCCGGACAACCTGACGGTCGGGGTCATTGATGTTCCCGGACACGCGGAGTTTATCAAGACCATGGTGGCCGGAGTCAGCGGAATCGATTTTGTTATGCTGGTCGTGGCTGCTGACAGCGGAGTCATGCCGCAGACCTGCGAGCACCTTCAAATTCTGACCGTGCTCGGTGTAACAGCGGGATTCATTGTGCTCACAAAGTGCGATCTGGTTGATGACGACATTCTGGAAATGGCACAGGAGGAAGTTCGGGAAGCGGTGGCCGGTACATTTCTGTCCGGGGCGCCTGTGCTCTGTGTTTCCTCAAAAACAGGCGAAGGCATCGAAGCCCTTCGAGAGGCTCTGGCGGCGCATGTTACCGCAGCAAAAGGCCGTCCGGACGGCGAAGTGTTCCGGATGTTTATCGACCGCATTTTTTCTGTGCCGGGAATCGGAACGGTCACAACCGGATCGGTTTTAAGCGGCAGCCTGCAGGAAGATTCAACGGTCTATCTTTTACCGGGCGACAAAGAGCTCAGAGTGCGGAAGCTGGAGCGCTTCGGCATGGAGACGAAAACGGTTCGGGCCGGAGACCGGGCCGCCATCAATCTGGTCAGTCTGAATCGGGAAGACTTTGAACGGGGAATGGTTCTTTCGGACCGGCGGCTTCGTTCAACCCGGATGATTGATGCCCGGATGATGCTGTTCACCCACGCTAAAGCGCTGAATTTATGGACAACCGTGCTGTTTCAACTGGGCACCTATGAGGCGCAGGCACGCATCCATCTTCTCAACTGCAATCAGACCGGCGAAAACGATGAGGTGCTGGCGCAGATCCACCTCCCGAAACCCTGCACAGCGCAGATTGGAGATCGTTTTGTTATACGCAGTACGTCCGCTGATGTAACACTGGGCGGCGGCGAAGTGATTGATGCATTCCCCCTGCACCACCGGCGGCGGCGGGAAAAGCTGATGACCCATCTCCAGACGATCGCATCGGGAAGCCTGCCCCATCTGATTTCGGCGGAAATCCGAAAACTGCGCCGTGCCGCAACATCACGGCTGCTGGCGGACACACTGAATATGGACGAAGCAGAAATCATCCGGATCGTACAGCAGGAAAAACCGGACGACCTTGTTCTAATGGATGCCCCCGGCGGTCTGGTGCTGGACACCGAAGAGGGTCTCCTCCGGACAAAAGAAATGATTCTGCGAAGCATACAGTTCTGGCACAAACGCAACGCACTGGATGAGCGGGGACCGAAACTGGGCGACATTCTCGGTTCGTCCGGACGGCTTGGTGATACGGCATCCGAAGTGGAATTCCGGTTTATTCTGCAACAGATGGAACATGAAAAAACGGTTGTGCGAACCGATAACACCTGGGCCTCCGCCGACCATAAAGTGGATATTTCTCCCGAACTCAGGCAGCAAATCAGCGCGGTCCGCCACTATATCACGCACTGCGGGATGGAAACGCCGCTGATGTCCGAACTGCGGGATATCGCACGGCGTCATTCCATGAATGAAAAGGAGCTGTTCCGGATTCTGCGGCACATTGTAAGCTGCGGTGACGCCTATCAGATCGACGGAAATTACATTCCGTCGGCACTGGTGGACAAAGCCCGGAAGGATTTGCTTTCCGCTCTGAAACAGCGACCCGAAGGGCTTACGGTTGCCGGGTTCCGGGATCTCATCGGAGGCAACCGTAAAATCTGTCTGCTGTTGCTGGCACAGTTTGACAGCGAGGGCGTAACCGAACGGCGCGATGATGTTCGGATTATTACCCCGAAGGGAATTCAATTTCTGGAGAAACAATCATGAATACAACCATCGACGCACGCGGCATGCCCTGCCCCAAACCTCTGATTCTGACAAAGAAGGCGTTTTCCGGACTTCCGGTAAACGGCGAACTGACCGTTCTGATGGACAACGAAACGGCCTTCAGCAACGTCAAACGGTTTCTAACCGATCATGGCGCGCAACTCGCCTGCAAAACAACCGATGGTGTTTACGAATTATCGGTTGTACGTCTGTCTGCCGCCGCACCGTCTGCAGAAAACAAAACGGACTCTCAACACGTCATCAGTATCGGATCGGACTGCATGGGACAGGGAGATCGCGAGCTCGGACTGCTTTTAATGAAGGGCTTTGTCAGCACCCTGAAGGAAATTGAACCGAAGCCGAAAACGATTGTGTTCTACAACGCCGGAATCTTCCTGACGCTGAAAGATACGCCCGCCGTTCCGGCCCTGCGGGAACTGGAATCTCAGGGCGTTGACATTTTAGTGTGCGGCACCTGCGCCGACTACTACCGGAAGAAGGCCGATATTGCGGTCGGTAAAATTTCCAACATGTACGACATCCTTTCCGTTCTCACTCAGGCCGGACACGTCATCAACCCGTAATCCGGAACTGAACCGTGAAACACGACCGCCCCATATACTTTGATCATGCCGCGACCTCCTGGCCGAAACCGCCCGAAGTTCTCGACGGCATGCGCCGGTTTCTGGAGGAGATCGGCGCCAATCCCGGACGCTCCGGACACAGCATGTCGCTCGATGCGGCACGAATGGTCTTTGAAACCCGTGAGGCCGTGGCAGAGCTGTTCGGTCTGGACGATTCCGCGCAGGTTGTATTCACGGCCAATGCCACTCACGCCTTTAATATCGCGCTGCAAGGCATGCTTCAACAAGGGAGCCATGTCATCACCACCGCAATGGAACACAACTCGGTCATCCGTCCGCTCCGGGAGCTGGAATCGCGCGGAGTCATTGAACTGGACATCATTCCCTGCACAAACACCGGAACGGTCTGTCTGGATACCCTGGATGCCCGGTTCCGTCCAAACACCGGACTGGTTGCAGTCCAGCACGGATCCAACGTGACCGGATGCGTTCAGCCCATCGAAAAGATCGGCGCCCTTTGCAGCCGCCGCCGGATTCCCTTTCTGGTGGATGCCGCACAAACCGCCGGATGCCTGCCGATCGATATGAAGGCAGGGCACATCGACCTGCTGGCTTTTACCGGTCACAAGGCGCTGCTCGGCCCGACAGGAATCGGCGGGCTTTGTATCGCCGGCTCCCGCTTGCCGGAACCACTGTACTTCGGCGGAACAGGCAGTGCATCCGAACAGGAAAAGCACCCTCTGTTTATGCCGGACCGGCTGGAAGCCGGCACCCCGAATACCGTCGGAATCGCCGGGCTGCAGGCGGCATTGGAGCACCTCCGCCGAATATCCCTTGCTGCAACAGTCGAAAAGGAACAAGCCCTCCGATCACGGCTTGTTGACGGCCTGCACGCCATTGACGGTGTTCGCGTATATTCCGGTGAACTGCCCGTGGTCTCCTTTACAATCGATGGATTGACTCCCGACGATATCGGGTACGTCCTTGACCGGGATTACGGGATCATGTCCCGCGTTGGTCTGCACTGCTCCCCGCTGGCGCACCGCACGCTGGGAACCGCACCGGCCGGAACGGTACGGTTCAGTATGGGATATTCCAACACAATGGATCAGGTGGACAGAGCCGTTCAGGCGGTGGCTGAAATCGCGGAGCGTTCCCCATGAAACAGATTCTTGTGTTTGAATCAACCCACGCCGTCCTGAAAGCGGAAAAATGGTTAAAGGCAAATTCCGTTCCGTACGAAATACTGCCCACGCCCCGTCACATCTCTTCAGACTGCGGCATGGCCATCCGTCTTGAGCAAACCGAAGGAGTTTCAATTCCTGATCTGCTGCTGCAGTCAGGAATCAAAGCCGCAATGCACCCACAGGAGAACTGCTGTGAATTTTGATTTACTGTCCACTGTAGAATACGGCGGATGTTCCGCCAAACTGCCCCCGGACGCATTGGCCGGCGCACTGAGCGGCCTTCTTCCGCCCGGCAATAAAAACCTGCTGGTCGGCATCAGCACCCACGACGATGCCGGTGTCTATAAACTGACGGATGATCTGGCGCTGATTCAAACCACCGACTTTTTTCCGCCGGTCTGTTCCGACCCGTACACCTTCGGAAAAATCGCGGCGGCCAATGCGCTGAGCGATGTCTATGCCATGGGAGGAACCGTCATCACCGCCATGAATCTGGTGATGTTTCCTTCGCAGAAAATTCCGCTGGAGGTACTCAGAGAAATTCTGCGCGGCGGACAGGAAAAAGTTCAGGAGGCCGGCGGGGTCATTGCCGGAGGACATACCATTGACGACTACCCGCCCAAATACGGGCTGGCGGTTTCCGGCATCGTCCATCCGGACCGGATCATCCGCAACGACCGGGCCGTTCCCGGCGATGTGCTGATTCTGACCAAACCTCTGGGAACCGGCACGCTGGTCGCCGGGCAGCGCTGCGGTGAAGCCCGCGAAGAGGATTACCGGACCGCTCTGGTCTGCATGGAAACACTGAACCGGACCGCCTCGGAAATTATGCAGAAATTCGACGTTCGGTGCGCCACAGACATTACCGGTTTCGGCCTTCTCGGACATGCGCTGAACATGGCGCGCGGCAGCGGCGCAAGTATCCGGTTTGACAGCACGTCCCTGCCCCTCCTGTCCGGAGCCTATGAACTGATTGATCTGGGCTGCATTCCGGGTGCCGCCTTTCGGAATCTTCGCCATGTTGAAGCACACTGCCGATTCGGCGGGGCGCTGGATTACAATTTGAAAATGCTGATGACGGATGCCCAGACCTCGGGCGGCATGCTGATTTGCGCACCGTCGCACCGTGCCGAAGAAATGCTGGCGGCTTTGCATCAATCCGGCTGCGATCAATCAACCGTTATCGGCACCGTCATCCCGCCGGACGGCCCGGCGCTTCGTATTTACTGAAAGAAAGAAAAAACAAACCATGAAAAAAACTGTCATTTCAGTGTTACTGGTCTCAGCAGGCTGTCTGTTCGCCAACGATGTTTCGGAACGAATTATCCCGCTCCGTTATGAATGCGAAACCGCCCATATCCCTCCGGATGCCAAACAGCTCCGCCTCTGGCTGCCGGTGCCGCAGGACAACCCGCAGCAAACAGTCGCTGCACTGAAATTTTACGGGGACTTTTTGCCTGAACTCCAAACAGAACCGGTTTACGGAAACCAAATGGCTTATTACGAAATTTCCAATCCTCCGGCAGCCATCCGTGTTGGATTCACCTGCGAAGTAACCCGAAAAGAAAACCGGGGAGGATCCGTCTCTCCCGGCCTTATTCCCCGGTTTTTGCAGGCGAACCGGCTGATCCCGCTGAATCGGGAACTTTCGGAAATGGCAGAAACGATCGCCCCGGCACCACTTCCGCCGGAACAGAGAGCCCGCGCCTTCTATGATCATGTTCTCCATGAAATGACCTACGACAAATCCGGGGCCGGCTGGGGCCGGGGCGATTTTCAGTTCGCCTGTGATGCCCGCAAGGGATGAACTTTTTTATTTATCCTTATGCCGAAGTTGACGGCATGCCCCACCCGGCAACCAAGATATCCGGCGTGGAAAAACGGCTCTCCTCCGATTGTCCATAGGAAGTGTCAGGCCGCGCCGGGAAAGACGATAATTTTCGGCTGCCACAGTGCGACGCTGATTTTTTTTCCGGGAAAGAGCGCAAGCCGGCGGTCAATGTGGCCGGGATATTTCAGTTCGATGTCATACCGGCTGCCGCTTCCGTCAATTTGAAACCGCACGATACTGTATTCGGTCAACTGGAACATCTCCGCGATAACGCCGCTGTAGACGTTTTCCTTCAGCTCATCGCGCAGCGGGATGTCTTCCCGTATGATTTTTGCATCCTGCGGCCGTATGCAGAAAACAGCATCATTCGCCGGCGCAACCGCCTGCTCCAGCCGCACGGAAAACCGGTCGTTCACCGCAATCGTTTTTCTGTCCGCTCCGCACACTTTGCCGGAATAGATATTCCGGTAATTCAGATACCTCGCAACCGGCTCGTTTGCCGGGTGTTCAAAAAGTTCCTTTCCGGTTCCGTTTTGCACAACCCGTCCATCCATTAATACCGTCAATCGGTCACCCAGAATTTCGGCCTCCTCCAGACTGTGAGTGATGTGAAGCGTTGTTACGCCCAGCGTCATCATGATGTGTTTGAGTTCGCACCAAAGCACGCGCCGGCTGCCTTCATCGATTGCGGCATACGGCTCATCCAGCAGGACAACGCACGGTTTCACGGCCAGCGCCCGGCAGATTGCAACCCGTTGTTTCTCGCCGCCGGAGAGAGTCAGAACATCCCTTCCGCCCAAATGAGCAATACCCAGAATCGCGATCAGCCGGTCGATATGCCGGTCCGCCTCATGCACGGCAAGACCGGACCGGCGCGCGCCGTACCGGATGTTTTCCATTACACTCATATGAGGAAACAGTGCGTAGTTTTGCGGAACATACCCCATGCGTCTTTTTTCAGGGGCTTCCCCGGAGATATCCCGGCCGTCGAGCAGAACCGCACCGCTCCCTGCGGTATGAAAACCCAGCAGAGCTTTCATTAATGTGGACTTCCCGCTTCCGGACGGCCCCAGCAGCATATGATATTCGCCCTGCTCTATCCCCAGACAGATGTCTTTCAGAGAGAAGGCGTTGAGCGTCAGGCTCAGTTTTCTGGTTTCCAGATAGAACGGGTTCATACGGTCGTGTCCGAATCCGATTCAATTGTTTCGATGATATACATTCCCGCAAAGGCGATAACGACCAGCATAAGTCCGGCCGCAACCGCCATGCTCATGTTCCCGTAGGAGATGTTAAGAAAAAGTGCAATCGGCAGCGTCTCCGTCACCATCCGTGTTCCGCCGGCCAGAATCAGGACCGAACCGAACGCCCCCGCACAGCGGGCAAACGAGATGGCAACCGCAGCCAGAATCCCTCTTTTCGCCAGAGGCAACGAAATGTGAATGAATGTACGCAGCGGAGTATAGCCGAGACTTCTCGAAACAAATTCGTACTGCGGATCAATACCGTCAAAGGCGGATTTGATAATCCGGATTGCATAGGGAAGCGCGGTAAAAAACTGTGCCAAAACGATGCCCTGTTTCGAAAAAACAAAATCCAGCCCGACGGTCTGAAACAGCCGGCGGACGATGTCGCTTCCGAAAAACATGAGCAGGCAGAGGCCGAGAACGATCTCGGGAAAAGCAACCGGAATATACAGGATCGTTTTCATCAATCGTTTCCCGAAGAAAGAATATCTTGAGAAAAGGTATGCCACCGGAACAGCGGCGCATATGACAAACGATGTCGATATAACCGCCGTCGTCAGCGACAGCCTGAACGCATAAAGAATTTCCTCGCTGAACAGACAGCGAATAACTGCATCAGGGGAATCAACGAAAAGCAGTGATGCGATTGACAGGAAAACCGTCCCGACAACAATAAAACTGAACCCCGCAAGAAACAGCCTGAAGAACCCGGATTTTTTCACCGTTTAAACCCCCATTTCCGCCAGATATCACAGGCCTCTTCGGATGCCAGAAATTTCACAAACGCTTCGGCATCCTCCCGTCCGGCACAGTGCGAAACCACCGCAGCAGTGATTTTCGATACGATATTCTGTTCCTCGGGAATACGAACCACCGATATACTTTCGCTTGTTTCGCCCCACGCAACCAGATCTTCCCAGATCACTGCGGCATCCGCTTTGCCTGCGGCAATGTACAGCAGCAACTGATTCACCGTCGGAGCAATGACTTTAATGTTCCCATCCACCCCGCTGATGCCGTTTTTCGCTAAAAGCGCCTTTGTGATCTTCCCGATGGCGCAGGCATCCGGATCGCCCATGGCTACCGCCAAACCGGCACGCGACAAATCGCTGAGACTGCTGATTCCCTGAGGATTCCCCCGCACCACGGCAATCGCCGGAACATGACTCACCAGCGGAACAACGGTACTCTCCGCAATCCATCCCCGGCCTGTCGCGTCCGCCATGTACTTCTGATCCGCCGGAACAAACACATCCGCGCTGCGTTCAAGCGCCAGCTTCCCCAGCAACTCCCCGGAACCGCCGTAATTCAAAATGACTTTTACTTCATGTTCGCTTTCAAACCTCGCAGCAAGTTCATCCATCGGTTTAAGAAGCCCGGCCGCAGAAAAAACAATCAAGCTTCGTTTTTCTCTGCCGGACTCCGGGTTCAACCATAAAAATGAAACCGTTAGCGCCACTGCCGCAAATACAGCCAACAGAACCGACTGCCGTCCTTTTTTCATCATAATCCTTTTTTTACAGCCGTCGGATTGCCGTCAATGCCCGCAAAAACAATACGTCTCGATCCCCAGAACTTTTGCCGGCCCCGCTATTGTCGTCCCGTAAAAAATGATTTTTTTATCCCGGCCGATAAAATCAGCAATTGTTCCGTTAACAAGGGTTGAACCGGTTACCAGCGCTGAATCACACCACGACAGCGCCTCCTCAAAAACGGTTGCCGGCTCCACCGTCACCCCGAACCGTTCCTCTCCGACATTGTCGCGGTCCATATCCAGAACCCGGACAGTATAATCTTTAACCAGATACTCCAGAAAGCGGGGCTGATACCCGACCAGCAGAACACGGGAGCCCGGAGCAAAGAGGTTTTTGAGCTGCCCGGCGCAGGTAACCGGCTCTTCATTCCGGCAGTGAACCGTCTGCGCACATCTGTTCAGATAGCGGTAAACGGCATTGAAAGCGGCGACGAAGGTTGCCCTGCTCCGGTTGTCTTCCGTCCGGATGCCGGGGATATCTCCTGCCCGGTATTGAGCCGTTTCGTACTCATCGGTAAAGGCCTGTCCTTTTGCACCATGGAAATCCGCCTCAACGAGCAGTTCTTTTCCCTTTATAATGGGATAATCTTTGTGTTCGGGTTCACCGATGGCCTCTTTTGCACTGAGCCCGCGACAACGTATTGAAACTTGATCATTCAGCAGACCGTTTACTTGC
>JALOTS010000275.1 GCA_025457785.1 Pontiellaceae bacterium
AGGAGTTCAGTTTAATAATTTCAATAGGTCTTGCCATGCGGAGAAGTTGGCATATCCCAGATTGTTTTTCAATATTAATTAAGAGTCATTACACTAGCTCGCAATGCCCGGGTGACTCCCGCCTTAAACCCGGTAATCACATCCCCCAGACGACCATATCCCCCCTTGATGCGTACAATGGCATGGAAATGATCCGGCATGATCACCCGCGCACCCCACGCCATCCATGGCAAAAGACTCTCCGTCTTTTGCATTTCCTCCTCCATAACCTCTCGTACGGGCGGCATTTTTGCCGCCCCTAAAGGCATTTTTGCCTCCCCTAAAGGCGTTTTTGCCTCCCCTAAAGGCATTTTTGCCGCCCCGCAACCCCCGAACGGAGCCCCTCCCGCCGCCTCAACAAATTCCCGATGCGCACAAATCGTAACGAAATACACCCCGTCCCCGGAATAATCATACCCCTTCAATCGAATCGACCGGCGATGATGAATCTCTGGATCATAGCTCATAGAATTTCTCGCTCTCCTTAGTACGGGCGAAATTCTTGTCGCCCCCTCCGCACGGACGACACGCATCCCGCCCCCTTCAAACTACGCCTCCGCAAAGCTGGTAAAGCCGTGCTACTGAAGCTGCTTGAATACATTAACCGCAAGAGAGCGCACAGAACACAAAAAATCTCAAAACTTCCTGTCGCAAAAAAGTTCAGGGAGCTAATCTTCTGCAATGACCGACCACCTGTCAGCGGAAAAGCGTTCGTGGAACATGGCGCAGATCAAAGGGAAGGACACGAAGCCCGAAGTGCTGGTCCGCTCCATGCTGCACCGCGCCGGATACCGCTTCCGGAAAAACGTCAAAACCCTGCCCGGGAAACCGGACATCGTTCTGCCAAAATACAGAACCGTTATTTTTGTCCATGGCTGTTTCTGGCACCGGCATAAAGGCTGTAAACAAGCCACGACTCCCAAAACCAACAAAGCCTTCTGGAAAAAGAAGTTTGAACGCAATGTTTCCAATGATCGGAAGCATACCCGCGAATTAAGAAAACTCGGCTGGAAAGTAGTCATCGTCTGGGCGTGTCAGTTGAAAAAGCCGGAAAAGGTTTTCCAAAGGCTGGAAAAATGTTTGACCGCGAAACAACCTAAGGATGGACAGCATAAATTCATTCACCGCAAGAGAGCGCACAGAAAACACGTTCTGCCGTCGCCAAAAGGCCATGGTAGAACGGGCAAAAAGGCACGAGAGCTAAGCTTTCCGCTTAGCGCCTTTCATGAATTCGCTTAATGGGATTCCTTTTTCCGGGACAGGAGAATTTCGTCCTTCGCCAATGCCGTCGATTTTCGATAAATCCCAATCGTATGCAACAAGCGGATCGTCCTCATTCAGCGGTTTGACGTCATAAATCAGGTAATACGGTTGAGAACCCTCGCCAGGGTACCCCTTTTCAATCAACGTCTTTTTTGAAAAAACCCGAGGACCTTCTGAAACGATCCGGAACAGACGGCCGCCACCCCGATAGTCACCCTCGCCGTGAAGAAGAAGATAAGCGGCTCCGGCCACGGATTCATGCAGTCGCAATGAGCCCCGCCGATCATCTGTCCTGAAATTATACAGCCCTTCGCGCGCAAACCATGCCAGATATTCCGGCCCCCTCACCCATCCGTGAATGACATATTTTTCACGGGCAGGTTTGGTGCGATATCGTCCGTCCGCTTCGGGCAAAACCTCATTTACTGCATCCGGCAGGTCTTCTTTATGAATGCGATAGGTGTGATAGGTCTGCTGCTCGTGCTGGGTTGCGCGATTGCAGACGTGCATAACAACCTCCTTCAAAAATCGCGCTAATCCTTCCGCATCCTCTGCACCCGCCGCAGGCCGTAGCGGAAACGCACCGAGACCGGGCAGTAATTCATGGAATCCGCAAAAATTCCCGGATTGAGTTCCCGGATAAATCACATATGCACCGGCTGTCCGGCGAATCGCATCGCGATAGGCGTGCATTTTCAACAGATCGGCTCGTTTGTAGTTTCCGGCCCGCTGAGCCGTCTTTTCAACATCCAAATTGTCGTCTTCCCCGCCAAACAATTCGTTAAGCCGATCCACCTTGTACTTCGCATCAAAATGAACGTGCGTGATCAGTTCCTGAATTTCAGCCTCATCCGGAGAAAAGCCGCTTGGCCAGAGCGACAGAGTATAATCGGGCCGCATCGACCGGCTCCACGCCCCTTGATCCGGATACTCCTTGGCAACCCCAAACGTGCGGTTATAACTGAACTGAACCTTCAGCTTCCGCCCCGCCCCCGCATAAACGCCATCGATCGGCAGATGTCTTCCGGCTTTCAGCTTCAGGACCAGATCCTTGTCGTCAATCAAATCTCTGACCGGCGGATTATTCAGTTCAAACAGACCGGACACCAGATCGAGCAGTTTGAAAAACACCCAATACTCATACAGCGCGGCCGCATCGCGTTTGCCGCCGGCATACACATCGTCGCCGCCCGACCAGCTCAGCCTGGCCGCCAGCTCGAACAGCATCCATGCCCGCAGCACCTGCCGGTAGCCCTCCTTACGCTGAAGAACCGGACTGTTCAGCGGCAGAAACTCAGGTTGCGCAACCTGCTTGAACACGTCGTGCGCCAGAGTTTCTTCCAAATCCTGAATCAATCCGCCGATTTCGCCCCTCAATCCGGGATAGGTTTCGTTTCCGGGGTTTGGAAGCTTCCCCATCAACTCTTCCAGAGTCTGGAGAAATATATTCAGGGCATGTTTTACAAAACGGTTTTCCGGTGTATCCACGGTATCGCGCTTGTCGCGGACTTCAATCCGTTCAGGTATCGTATCCATTATGCCGCGCAACGGATGATCCGCCGGAACCTCCATGCGCCGTCCAGCAGAGGCAAACTGCCGGATTTCATATCGCCCAAGACGGCGGCTCTGGCGCACATCAACCGTACGGAACTCCTCGCGCCAGCGAGTATTCGGCATGGTCACAATCCGCTGAACCGCCTGTTGAAACTCTTCGCCGCCCAAAAGGCTTTTCAGAAAGTAAAGCCGCTGAGCCAGCGTCGCCTCACTGACTGCATCATCAGGCTTTAAATACTGTTCGACCGGCGAATCAACCTGCAGCAGAAAATCCGCGCACCGATCCGCAATATCCTCCAGCATCGAACGATATTCCGAATCGTACGTCAATTTCGTGGACTGAACATCGACATAGGTTTCAGAGACTTTCACACCCGTTTTGTCACGTAACTCCAGCTTCAACAGGCCGACATAATTGCCCGGCTCGATCACCCCGCGCTCATTATCATGAGAAATCCGGCTGTGCGACAAAACGCCTGAAACCTCTTTCAGGGAATACAGGGGAGAATCCAGCTCGTACTCGTAGCGCCCGTTTTCATTGAGAAAAGAAACCGGTTCGCCCGTAGCGGCTGAAACCATTTTCAGTCCAACGGTCGTATCCGGAAAGACAACTGACGGACTATTTGCCATTTTGGAGCAACGCCTTGCCTTTCGCTGTCAGGCGGTATTTTTGCAAACGGCTGTTCGGCTTTTCAGGAATAGTCATTTCAACTAACCCTACCTCTAAAGCCGATTTAAGGTGTCGCGCTCTGAAGTTCGCCTGACTTTTCAGTCCCAATGCCGATTGAATTTCTATT
>JALOTS010000276.1 GCA_025457785.1 Pontiellaceae bacterium
TTGCCCTTGCGCTCAATAAGGTACTCATCTTGCCGGATAGCCACCCGGTTCAGGATATCACCCAAATGCTTTCGAATATCCAATGTTGTCACAGTCGTCATAAATACCCCCATAAATATATCAACCATGATAGTTGATATATACATAATGTAAACAGAAAACCTTACGCACAGAAGTGCTAATCAACTCGACCGCCGAGCTGTTTTAAATGGTTCCAGAAATCAGGATAAGAGGTGGCCACACAATCGACATCTGCCAGCCGCACCGGCGCATCGGCAAAGGTCGCCAGCATCGCCATCGACATCGTAATCCGGTGATCGCCGTGCGAGGCCAGCGCTTCCGCCGGAGTGTGCAGTTTTGCTCCGCCGCGCACAGTCATACCGTCCGGGCTTTCTTCCACCTCCACGCCGAAGGCGCGCAAATGGGCCGCCATCACCGCAATCCGATCCGACTCTTTCACCCGCAGCTCCGCCGCGTCGCGAATCACCGTATCGCCTTTTGCCAGCGCACCGGTCACCGCCAGCATCGGCAGCTCATCAATTAAATTCGGGATTTCATCCCCGCCGATTTCCGTGCCGCGCAATTGTGCGCCATGCACAACCACAGTTCCGATCGGGTCACCCAAATCCTCCGTCACCTCGACATCAATCATTGCGCCCATGCGCGTCAGGACATCCAGCAATGCGGTTCGCCGGGGGTTTATTCCGACACCGCGCACAATCAGTTCCGCGCCCGGACGCGCCGCAACGGCGGCAATCCAGAATGCCGCGCTTGAAAAATCGCCCGGAACCGTCAGTTTTCGCGCCGCAATCTTCGGGCCGCCCGGTCCGAATCCGTTCAACGTGATTTCGAGCCCGTCGATATGCAGCGGAATTTCCAATGCCTGGAAAAGTTTTTCGGTATGGTCGCGTGTCGGGCGCGGCTCGACCACCGTCGTTTTCCCTTCGGCAAACAGTCCGGCCAGCAGAACAGCGGACTTCACCTGCGCCGAAGCCATGGGCAATTCGTAGCGAATGCCATACAGCGGAGTACCATGCACCGTCATCGGCAGCGTCCCTTTTTCGCCCGTCAGATCAATTTTTGCCCCCATCAACTCCAGCGGCGTTTTAATCCGGCCCATGGGACGGCGGGAAAGCGAGGCATCGCCGATCAGGGTCGCGGTCAGCTTTTGACCGGCCAGAAGCCCGGCCAGCAGACGCGTTCCGGTGCCGGAATTGCCCATATCCAACGGATTGACGGGTTCAATAAATCTGCCGCCGGTTCCGATGATCCGGAGAAGGTCACCGTCATATTTTGCCGTCGCGCCCAGTGAACACATCGCGCCCAGGGTGCTCATGGCATCCTCACCGCGCAGAAAGCCGCGCACTTCAGAGGTTCCCTTAGCCAGTGCCGCCAGCATGGCAATCCGCTGTGAAACGCTCTTATCGCCGGGGACACACACCTCGCCACCAAATGTTGAAACCGGGTAAACTGTTTTTGAGCTCATATTTTTTCCCCACAGAAATCGCAGAATTAAACGACTACACGCCTAACACACCTGTTTTTTATCAGAATAATTCCGATCAGAATAATGAAGGAAAATCTATGCATAAATAAAAATCATTCTGACCTTAATTATTCTGACGAAAATCTCCCCTTTACTATCATTTCGTTTACGGGCTATTTGAGGAGTTCCCTGCGTCTGGCACGAGCCGCTGCGAACCATTGCGCCAGCTTTTCGCCATCCTCTTTTTCAATCAGCACAGACAGCTCATCCAGCTTTTCACGAAATGTTCCCAGTGCTGCCTTTAATGCCGGTGCATTGGTGCGGACAATATCACTCCAAACCTCCGGTGAACCGTCAGCGATACGCGTGGTATCACGGAAACCGCTGCCGCAAAACAGGCCGTTGTCCCCGGCGGAAAGAGCCAGCGCCGCCGCGACCACATGCGGCAGATGACTCGTTGCAGCCAGAATCCGGTCATGCTCCTCCGGCGGCATAACCGAAACGGCTGAGCCGACGCTTTTCCAAAGGCTGGAAACTTTTCCGACCGCCTCCTGCGGACTGCCGGGCTGCGGAGTCACCACCGTCACCGCCCCGTCATACAAATCCGCATCGCCTGCCTCAATACCCTGCTGTTCAGAACCGCAAATCGGATGTGAACCGACAAATACCGCACCGGTTCCAGACAAAATCTTTTCAATTTGACGCACCAGTTCCGCCTTTGTACTGCCGACATCGGTCAGCACCGCCCCGGCTTTGAGACCGGGCAGGCAGGCTTTTGCAAGCATTGGAATCGTCAGCACCGGAACACAGAGCACCGCCAGACCGGCATCCTTCACCGCATCGGCCGGATCAGCGAAAACCGCATCGGCCACACCCAGTTCCAGCGCCGCCGCACGGGTTTCTTCCCGGCGGGCATAGACATGAACCCGCACCGGCATCCCGCGTTTTTTCAGCGCGAGTCCCAGCGACGAACCCATCAGTCCGCTTCCCAGAATTGAAATCGTCTGCATTTGCATTTTCCAATGGAGGGAAAGGAATCTACAAAACCGGGCCCCGGAAACAAAGTCGAAACACCAATGGAGTTTTTTTTCTGAACATTCATTTTGTTTTTTTCTTCTCTATGAACCCGCAGCACAACCTGTTTTTGTAGGCGTTTTGCCACGCCGGCGCGTAGGAATTTCCATCGCGCCCGTGTAGGATAAACTATTACTTAAATTGCTGTTTGACAACGATTTATAAAATTTATCCTGTTGACATGAATCGTCATTTCATCTATTCTTCAATTGTCCCGGAGGGGGTGCCTTGGGGATGACCGCAGGTGAGTCCGGTTCAGTGAATCGTTGAGCGGCCGGAAAGAGCCTGGAGGTGAAACACAAGTGAAGCAGCCAAGGAGAAAAGGTCATGAAAACGAAAATCAAAGCAATCAGTCTCCTCACGGGGACCCTGCTCGTCGCGGAAATGCTGTTTGCGGCCGGAAGCCCGGTCGGAGATGTTGTAGGCAAGTTGACCGTCGGTTATCAGGGATGGTTCGCCTGCTCCAACGACCTGTCACCGCGAAACAAATGGGTGCATTGGTCGTCCGGGAATATTCCGAAGCCTGGATTTGACAATCAGACCTTCGAACTGTGGCCTGACGTGCGTGAGTATGCGACGACTTATCAAACCGGTTATGCAAGCCTTGGAAACGGAAATCCGGCCAAGCTGTTCTCATCCTATGACGACAATGTTGTCGATACACACCTGAAGTGGATGCAGACGTACGGAATTGACACTGCGGCGCTTCAGCGGTTCGGCTGCAGTTTGTCGGATACCAATGTTAAAGCGCAGTTGAACGGAATTGCCACAAAAGTGAAAAATGCCGCCCAGACTTTCGGACGCAAGTTTTATGTCATGTATGACATTTCCGACTGGACGAATTTCCAGACCGAAATGAAGACGGACTGGACCAACACGATTGTCGGCACGCTGGCTTTGACCAATTCAAGCGCCTATGCGAAGCAGAACGGCAAGCCTGTCGTCTGTGTCTGGGGTGTCGGGGTGGACGGACGGCCCGGCAATAACACGAGCTGGAACGATGTGG
Source organism: Pontiellaceae bacterium (assembly GCA_025457785.1). Taxonomy (GTDB): domain Bacteria; phylum Verrucomicrobiota; class Kiritimatiellia; order Kiritimatiellales; family Tichowtungiaceae; genus Tichowtungia. The sequence goes on from JALOTS010000276.1 coordinate 3,567, forward strand.
TTAATTTCTTCAAAGGGAAAAACTGCTATGTCATTATCGGGACGAAAAGAGCGTGGGCGACCAACACCATCAGTGTTTATACACGCTCATGGGCACGGATCAGACCACGCTGAATAATCGCGGACAGGACTTTCTGCCCGTTGTATGGGCGGGGTTTGCCTGGTCCAACTGGCAATGCGATACGAACGGTGTTCCGACCCCGACGAATCAGATTCCCCGCTATCACGGTGATTTCATGTGGCGGCAGTTCTACAATGTCCGCAATAAAGCAATTCCAAGCGTGTATGTGGCGATGTTTGACGAATATGATGAAGCCACCGCGATTATGAAGGCGGCTGAAAACAAGAGCATGAAGCCAACCAATCAGTATTTCCTGACTCTGGATGCCGATGGCGTTGACTGTTCATCGGATTTCTATCTCAAGCTGACCGGAGACGGAGCCAAGATGGTCAAAGGCATAACGAGCAAGGTTACGGCGCATCCGACACTGCATACGATTGTGACCAACCGGTCGTTTGAAGTGAATACGGCAGGCTGGACACTTACGGGCTCTGCCGCCCGGTCAACCACCACGGCGGCAGAAGGCGGTGTCGCGTCGATGAAGCTGAGCGCGGCCAGCAGCTATGCGACGCAGACAGTGCCGATCGAATCAGGAAAGACCTATTATATTC
>JALOTS010000277.1 GCA_025457785.1 Pontiellaceae bacterium
AGAAGACTGTATTTCTCCTCACTTTCGGTTAATTCGGCGGTCTTTTTAGCCACCTGCCGGTTCAGCAGGCGCAGCCACAGCAGGGAAAACCCGAGCATCAGAACCAGCACCGCGAAAACCATCATTCCGCGCCGGGAAATCCGAACCCATTGAGATCGAGGCGGCTCCTTCACCTCTGCATCCGAGCCCACTCCAAACCAGCGATTTTTAATCCGGCGGTATTCCGAATTGGCCTTAAGCAATGCCAGCCCGTCGTTAAAATAGTCCAGCACCTCGTTATTTCCCTGATTCACCGCATAGCAGTACTCCAGCTTGCCCATCTCGAACGGAACCACTTCCTGAAGGTTTTTCATGCCTTTCTTTGCAATCCAGTATGTTCCGGACAAATGAGATGCAAAGGCAAAATCAACCACCCGCATATCCAGATAATCCAAAACGGATTCCTCAGACTCAGCGAATATCAGCAGATTACTCAGCCCTTTCTGAAGCGCATACTCATGCAGGATATCACCCCGCATCACCGCGACCCGCCGGTTTTTCAACGCGTCCATGCCAGGACACACCCCGGATTCGGAATGACTGAAAACAGCCTGTCGCGACAGCAGATGCGGCATCGAAAAATCAAACATCACATCCCGCTCCGGCGAATAATACATGCCTTGAAGCACATCAATCTCGCCGTTTTTCAGTTTTCCCAGGATTTCCATCCACGGGCCCAGCATAATCCGGACATTAATCCCCATGGCACGGGCAATTGCATGCGTCAGTTCCACGTTGTATCCCGACGGAGCTCCTGTTTCATCCAAAAACTCAAATGGCGGGAAATCCCAGCTTCCGCCGACAACAATCGTCTGCGGCACCGCGTTTTGCTGCACCTCCGTCCAGAACCATTTGGAACGAAGCCGATCATAGGTTCCATCGATATGACTCTGCGCCAGTCCGGCATTCAGGAGATCCAGCAGAGCGCCGTTTCCTTTTTCCACAGCGAAACAAACCTTTTGCTGAATTTCTCCGGTCGGACTCGCATCCGTCCATATCCCGGGCAGGCCGCTTTGCTCCAGCACCGCAAGCCCTGCCTGCTTCGGAAGAACCGCCGCATCCGCTTCGTCTTCTGCGAGCAGCTCAAACGCCTCCTGACAAGAATCAACTGAAATAATCTTCCCGGCAAGCCGCCCGGACCGCAGACAGGCCTCCCCGGCATCCCCGGCCAGAACCGCGACTGATTTTTCTCTCAACCCCTCCTCTCCGACATCCTCCATATCCTCCCGGAGGAAAATCGCCCGGTGAAGCGTCAGATAGGGAGCCGTGAAATCAAGAAAATTTTCCTGTTCCGGGGTGGAATAAACAAGATAAAAAATGTTCACCGGCCCCTCTCCCATGTCGCAACGGACCGCCGAATCCGGCGCATTGCTGAAACTCACCGCAACACCGTTCTTTTCAAGAACGGTCTTCAGCAATTCAACCGAAAACCCCTCGGAAGAACTTTCAACATTCTCCCTTGAAGGCGGCAACTCCTGAAATTCCCCGGCGACATCACCCTCCTCACCCCCGGCGAAGAGCGCCCACGCAAAAAAACAGGCGGCGAACCCCCTTTTTAAAAAATTAAACCGGACGGATCTTTTCACTTTTGTTTTCCTAACAGGCGTTCCAGCACATTGTAAAGCTGACTTTCTTCCAGCGGACGGTCAATAAATGCCGAAAAGCACCTTTCATCTCCTGCAGTCAGCGGAGTCATCCATCTGGAAAAGGCAATCCAGGGAATCCCGGGTCTGATTTTCCGTAATTCCTCAAGACGGCCGGAGATCTCCGTAAAATCCAGATTGCAAAGAATCACGTCCGTCGGAATCCCGTCCGTTTCACTCTCGATGATTTCCGCCAGACTCTCCTTGTAAAAAGGTATCGCGCCGCACCGTTCCAGAAGACTTTCCGCCAGATGCATGTCGGCCGGATCATCCGACCAGATGCATACGCGGCATCCCTTCAGCAATTTAAGCAGCCCGGCGCCTCCCCCTCCATTTCCCCCGCCATTTTTATTCACAAACCGGTCCAGAATGTAAAAACGGAAAGTCGAACCCTGCCCTTCCCGGCTTTCCACCTCAATCGTCCCGCCCATCAGTTCGATCAGTTTTTTAGAAATCGACAGCCCCAGCCCCGCGCCGCCATACTCGCGCGTATTCGAATTGTCACCCTGCTGGAATGAATCAAAAAGCCGTCGCATTGTTACCGGATTCATTCCTGAACCGCTGTCTTCAACCGTAAACTCAATCCGGTGACTCCCCGAAGAAACCGTCGCGCTTTTGACACTGAGCCGCACAAAACCTTTCTTCGTAAACTTAAACGCATTTTGAACCAGACAGGTCAACACCTGCTGAACCCGTTTCGAGTCGCCGCCCACCGCTTCCGGCACATCCGCGTGAACCGTTCCGGTCAGTTCAATCCCCCGGCTCGCGGCCTGCGGCAAAAACGATGCCAGGGTCTGATCGATAATCTTCCGGACAGACAGCGATTCGTTGTGAAGCTTCATCGCGCCCGAACCGATGGCCGAAAAATCAAACAGATCGGAAATGAGGTTCAACAGGGATTCGCCGCTGTTACTGATGATCTTGACATAGTCAAGCTGCTCTTCGTCCAATGAAGAATCTTTAAGCAGCTCGGTCAGTCCGATAATCGCGTTCAGCGGCGTGCGCAGCTCGTGGCTCATATTTGCCAGCAGTTGCGTCTTGGCCCGATTGGCCTCCTCTGCCGCATCGCGGGCTTTGCGAACAACCTCCTGCGCATTCCGCTGCTCGGTAACATCGGAAAACACCGCGGCAAACTGACCTCTCTTCGGAGAATACACGGAGACGGAATAGTAGCGGCCCGGCGTACCGGAAAAATCATCAATGCGTGCCGGCACACCGGTCAGCGCCACCTTTCCGTACAGGTCGATCCAGCGTGAGGCAATCCACGGAACAACCTCCCTGCCCCGTTTCCCAATCATCTGCTCCGCCGTCAGCCCGGCAAGCGTTTCAAACGCTGAATTCACCTCCAGAAAACAGTAATCGTACGGCACACCGTTCCCGTCACAGATTATTTCGTGCAAAGCAAACCCGGCGTGCATAGACTCAAACAACTGCCGATAACGCTCCTCACTGGATCTCAGGGCATCCCCCGCCTCCATCTTCTCTGTAACATCGGAATGAACACCCATCATCCGGACAGGCTTCCCGTCGTCACCGCGCTCAACTACACTGCCGCTCGACCAGATCCATGCATAAGATCCGTCTTTGCGCAGCAGACGGAAAACCGATGTGTACGGCACAGCATCCACCGACTGGAAAAAGGCCTCGTGCGCCTTTCTGACCAGATCCCGATCCTCCGGATGGGTCAATTGCAGAAGCGATTTTCTCGATACCGGAAACTCATCCGGCTCGTACCCCAGCATCTGATACCACTGGGCGTTGCAATGAGCCGAATCGTTCACCAAATCCCAGTCCCAGAGCCCTTCAAATATAGCGCTGATCACATAACGCAGTTCCCGCTCGCTTTTACGGACTGCGGCTTCGGACTCTTTGCGAACCGTGATGTCTTCATGCGCAACGACCGCCCGGCGGGGGCCTGTTCCGGGAAACGGAGTCACCCGCCCGCAAAACCACAGTTCCCCG
>JALOTS010000278.1 GCA_025457785.1 Pontiellaceae bacterium
GCTGACATCCGGTGCGGAAGATGTGGATGCAATAAAACGGTTTCTTCAGGCCCGCTTACGTGTTACACCATCCATTGTGATCAGGCCGGAAGAGGAACTCCGCCGCACCGTTTTTCCTGCCGCAAGCCGGAAACCAGTCCGTTTTATTGATCGGAGAAGTTAATTATGTCGTGTCATTCATTTTGTGAAGAGTCAGGTTTCAGCCTCGAAGAAATCAAGGCCACTGCTGCCGCCGGTCGTCTGTTGACTCTGGAGATTGAGTTTTCCCAGCTTTGTAATTTCAACTGCCCTTACTGCTATCTGGATACCAAACCTGAAGAGGAACTGACTTCGGAAGAGGCCCGCGAGCTGATTCTGCAGGCCCGCGAGCTGGGCGCGCGCACCATTATCATTCTGGGCGGCGAACCGATGATTTATCCGCGGATTCTGGAAAAGATACGCTTCATCCGGTTGCTGGGTATGAACGTGGAAATCTTCACCAACGGCAGCAACATGACGGCGGAAAACGCCCGCGAACTGGCCGCAATGAATGTCAAAGTGGTGCTCAAAATGAACACCTTTGACCCGGACAAACAGAATCAGCTTTGCGGGATATACAATGCTCACCGGATTATTCAGGATGCGTTTGCGCATCTCAAAGCGGCCGGGTACGGCGAGGGCGGCAAGCCGATGGCCGTCAGTACGGTTATCAGCAGTGCAAATGTTGAGGAACTCGCTGAAATGTGGCGCTGGCTGCGCAGACAGAAGGTCGATCCCTATTTCGAAATGATCACGCCGCAGGGCTCCGCAACGGAAAACGACTGGCTGTATGTGGACTCCAGACGGGTTCATGACCTGTTTGAAGAAATCCGGGAAATCGACAGGACGGAGTTCGGACGCGTCTGGGATGCGCAGCCGCCGCTGGTAGGTGCGACCTGCCTGCGCCACCAGTTTTCCTGCTACGTGAACGCCTACGGCAATGTCATGCCCTGTGTCGGCATCGATCTGCCGGTAGGGAATATCCGTAAAAACAAGTTGGCCGATATTCTGCGCGACAGCGAAGTGATTCAGGATTTGCGGCGTTATCAAACCACGATCAAAGGCCCGTGCGCGACCTGCGAAAAAAGCGAGTCCTGCTACGGCTGCCGCGGCGCGGCCTACCAGTTGACCGGCGACTATCTTGGCTCTGATCCGCTCTGCTGGAAGAGTCTTGACCGGCAGAACGAAATCGACCGCCTGCCCATGGCTGTTGACAACCTGATTCCGCAGCGTGCACCGATGAAAATGGTGAACACACTGCTGTTTGTCGGCGAGCGCACTGCCGAAGTGGAAACGCTGATTACCCGGGAAAATCCGTTTTTAGACGATCAGCAGAATCTGGAGCCGGCCGCCTGCATGGAAATCATCGCGCAGGCCGCCGCCGCCCATAACGGTTTCCGCACGCGCCATCTTGCCGCACAGCCCGAAGGCTTTCTGCTCGGAGCCAAACAGTTGAAAATAACCGGTACGGCGCGCTGCGGCGACCGCCTGCGCACCACGGTTTATAAAGAGGCCAAACTCGGCGAATTCGGTGTGATCAGGGGATCGGTTTATAACGGCGATCAATGTATCGCCGAAGGCGAAATCAAAGTGTTTCATAAAGGGCAGGGGGCCGAGTGATGAAATTCGGTTTAGTTTTTCCAATCCTTGGAATCGTTTTCCTCTCGCTGAGCCTTTTCAGCGAGGAGCCGGCGAACGGCTGGAAAAGCGCGGAGGCTCTTTTCCAAACTCTGGAAAAAAACTTTTCCACCATTAAAACCAGACTGCATTTACCGAAGAAAAGAAGCTGAAGATTTTCAACCGGACGATGCGGCTGGAAGGACGACTTGCGCTGGAAGCCTCCGGGCGGCTGACCTGGCGGGTCGATACGCCCGTTCAATACGTGCTGGTTCTTAAGGATAATGCGGCTTTTCAATGGGATGAAGAAACCCGCAAGGTGCAGCAGCTTCCGTTTTCCGGTAATCCCGTTTTCGAAACGGTGATCACACAGATTCAGCAGTGGTTTTCCGGGCAGTTTGCGGCGCTGGAGCCCGATTATGACGTACAGATTTTAAGCGAAAATCCGCCGCGAATGGCGTTTATTCCTCGCGACGGAAAGATGGTGGCCAAAGCCATCAGGACCGTCACGGTTTCGATTTGCACCGACCGGCGCTATGTCGAACAGATTGTCATTGAAGACATCAGCGGCGACATGACCTCGATTCTGTTTCACGACACCGTTCTGAACGAACCGATTGATCCGTCCGCATGGGAGGCTGCGCCTCGTGAGCCGTGACCGCTTTTCTGACGTGCTGCATTTTCTGCAGCGGCATAAACGGAGTTTTATCGCGTCCGTTATCGGGTTGCTGACGCTTGCGGCGGCGAGCATTTTTTTTATTCCGCTGGAGCATTCGCTTCTGCTGATGCTTCCAAAAAGCAGCGAGTCGCGGCGGATGATACAGTTTCTCGAAGAACTGGATTTCTCAGGGAAGGTGATTCTTTCGATTTCGCAGCCGAATAAAACGCTTTCCCGCGCTGAATTTTTGACACAGGTCGATGCCTTCGCCGGCAGTCTGAAACCGCCGCTGGTGACGAAAGTCGTCAGCCGGATGGACGACCGGCAGGTGATGGCCGACCTTCAGTTTTTTCTGCAACAGACTCCGGGACTGCTCGACGCGGAGGATTTTCAGACACTGGAAAAGAAGATCACGCCCGACGGAGCGGCGCGGATTCTTCGCAGCAAATATCTCCAGTTAATGAGGCCGGAAGGCTCTTTTACATCGGAAATGATCCGTCGCGACCCGCTGGATATTCAAACCCTGCTGATTGAACGCATTCAGCACATGACTGCCTCCTTCGGTTATACCATGAAAATCGAGGATCAGCACATTTTCAGTGCGGACGGCAAACATCTGCTGCTGATTCTCGAAACACCGGTTTCATTTACGGACTCAAAGGAATCACGCGAACTGATCAACCGTCTTGAAGAAAGCCGCAAACAATACCTTTCGCCCTCCATCCAAATGGACACGGTTTGCGCCCATTTGCATAGTCTCGGCAATGAGGCAATTATCAAACGCGACATCGCCTGGACAGTGTCGATCACGGCCGTCGCGTTTATGCTCCTGTTTCTGCTCTATTTCAAGGATCCGCGGGCCGGACTCATTTTTGCCATTCCGTTCGTCGGCGTGCTGGTCGCGGTTACGCCGTCCGCGCTGTTGATGGGCGCGCTTTCGCCCATGATTCTCGGCTTCGGTTCCGTGCTCGCCGGGATTTCGGTGGACTACGGCATTCATGTCTATATGGCCATACGGAAAGGAACCTCCGCCGTTGCTTCTGTGCGTGCCATTATCCGCCCGCTGGTGCTCGGCGCGCTGACCACGTCGGCGGTTTTCACCGGCTTTTTTTTCACCCGCATTGAGGGCTATCAGCAACTGGCCTGCATGGCTTTAATCAGCATTTTGACCGCGCTGGCGGCGGCGGTTTTTGTTCTGCCTTTGCTGATTAAGCCGATTCAGGCGGCGGAGTTCCGTCGTCCGGTTCGATTCCCGGAACTTCCGCCGCGCCTGACCTCTGCGGTTTTCATACTGCTGATGCTCGGCAGTATTCCGCTGGCGGTGAGGATTCAGTTCGACGGCGATATCGCCCGGCTCGACGGATCAGGGCGGAAGGTTTTCGAAACCGAGGCGAGGTTCCGCGACGTGTGGGGCGGCGGCGAACAGGGGCTGGCCATTCTGGCGGTTTCCGGAACGGACGTTGAATCAGCACTGGAGAAAAACGACCGCCTGTATGATGCCGCATTGCAAAAAATCGGACGCTCTGAGCTGTCCAGCTTCAGCGCGGTCTGGAAATCCACCGCGCAACGCACCAAAAATTCCGAACAGTGGAAACAATTCTGGAGTCCGGAGCGGCAGACGGATTTAAAACAAATGCTGACGGAAAAGGGGCAGCCCTTCGGTTTCGCCGATGACGCGTTCGATCCCTTTTTTGAACAGCTTAAAAAACCGTTTGTTCCGGCGGAAAAGCCCGTCGGAAATCTATTGTTCGATCAGTTGCAATCGCGTTATGTTCGGCAAAAAGACGGACTTGCGCAGGTTTTCACCTTTTTTCCGGATACACCCGAAAAGATTTCCGCCATCACTCCGCTGGCGGAGCAGATTGCGGGTTCGCAACTGGTTTCCCGCCGTGCTCTGGCGCTCAGCTTAAAAGAGGATTATACGGCGGAAATGGCGCGCATTACCGTCATGGCGGTTATGCTTATGCTGACGTTCGCATTTGTCATGCTGAAGAATGTGCGCCTCGCACTGATTTCGCTGGCGCCCGCCAGTGCCGGCGTGATGGGCATGCTGGCCTTCATGGGGCTGCTGCAAATCGATATGAACGTGGTGAATCTCATCGCTGCAGTCGTGGTGATCGGATTGTGCATCGACTACGGAATTTATTATACCCACGCCTATGCGCACGGACTTCACGTCGGCACAACGGAAGCCGTCGCGCTTTCGGCCGGTGCCACACTGCTGGATGCCTGTGCGCTTCTCTTCGCCCGGCATCCGGCGCTTTTTTCGATCGGGCTGACGCTGGTCAGCGGCGTACTGACCGGCTATTTAACCGCGCTGCTGGCGGTTCCGGCGCTCTGCCGGGTCTTTCTTAAAAAGCGAGGCGTTGCATGAAACTCGAAACTCTTAACTCGAAACTCTTAACTCTTAACTCGAAACTCGAAACTCTTAACTCGAAACTCTTGTTTTGTATCTCCATCATTTTTCTCTCCGGCTGCGCAACGGTCCCGTTTAAACCGGCGGCGGAAATCCCGATGGCTTCCGTTTCTGCCGACGAGGTGCGCACGCAATTTGCCCGTTCGCAGAGTCCGAAGTATGAGGCGGTGCAAAGTGTCGTTTTAGAAATATTCGGGCACGAAATGACCGGACTGGGCTATCTTTCCGTCGATCAGCCTGCTTCGGCCTTTGCGCTTGCCTGCATGACCCCGATGGGCATGAAGCTGTTTGATATTCAGGGGCGGGGCGATGCGGTCGAAACAATATTTTCCCTTCCGCAGTTTGGAAAACGCGAAGAGCTGGCCGGAGCCGTCGGTCTGGATTTCAAACGAACCTATTTTGAAAATATTCCGGACGAAGATGCCGAAATCCGCCGCGAAAAAAACCGGCTGATTTTTATTCAGCGACGGGAAGGCGGACGCACGGAATATGACTTCGGCGGGCCGGACCGGATGCTGCTCGAAAAACGGATTTACAAGGGCTGGAAAATGACCTGCCGCATCCGGTACTACGACTATGTCGGACACGACGGCTTTTTCTATCCGCACGGCATTGTTATGCAGAACCGAACCCATCATTACCGGCTGCTTCTGCGGCTCAAATCCGTCTATCCTGCCCGTGCTGAGTAAGCGGAACATGAGGCGCT
>JALOTS010000279.1 GCA_025457785.1 Pontiellaceae bacterium
AGGAGTATCGCTAATGCTTTTGCTCGATACGCACGTCCTGATCTGGCTGGCTGCCGATTTGTCTCAACTTCCGGAAAAAGCAAAGTCAGCGATTCGCTTCCATGCTGCCGAACTGCATGTGTCCGCTATAACATCTCTTGAAATCAGCTTGCTTGTAAAAAACGGAAAGTTGAGTTGGGGGAATGACCCGTTGGCATTCTATAAACGCGCGGTGAGTCATCACGGACTGACAGAAATTCCTGTGGACGCAGAGATTGCATGGAACTCGGCGCAACTTCCGCCGATCCACCGCGACCCGTTTGACCGGATCATGATTGCCACGGCTCAAAAATACGGGATGACGATTCTGACCAAAGACCGCACGATTCCAGCCTATCCCGATGTAAAGGCGGTGTGGGAATGATGGATAAAGCTCAGGAAGTGCTGAAACGCGTTTTCGGGTTTGACCGGTTCCGGCCCAACCAGCAGGAAATTGTCGCGGCGCTGCTGAACCGCCGCGATGTGTTTGCCGTGATGCCGACGGGCGGCGGCAAGTCGCTTTGCTACCAGTTGCCGGCGCAGCTGCTCGACGGGCTCTGTGTGGTAGTCAGCCCGCTGATTTCTCTGATGAAAGATCAGGTGGATGCCGCGAAGACCACCGGATTAAACGCTGAATTTTTGAACAGTTCTCTGTCCGCAGGCGAGCGGCGGCGTGTTTTCCAGGCCTTGGAAAACCGTCAACTGGATCTGCTGTACGTTTCACCTGAACGCTTCGCCATGCCGGAGTTTGTTGCGGTGCTGCAAAAGCTGGAGCTCTCTTTTTTCGCTATCGATGAAGCGCATTGCATTTCCGAGTGGGGGCATGATTTTCGTCCGGATTATCTCTCCCTTTCCCGCATTATTGAGCTGTTTCCCCGTGCGGCGGTCGCCGCCTTTACCGCTACGGCCACGCATCAGGTGCAGGAAGACATCATCAATAAACTGGGGCTGCGCAAGCCGCATCGGGTTCGCGCCTCATTCGACCGTCCGAATCTTTTCTATCAGGTTCTGTCTAAAGAAAACCTCGAGATACAGATTCTTCAGTTCCTGCGCGAACGTCCCGACGAATCCGGCATTATCTACCGCACCACGCGGAAAAGCGTGGAAGCCACCGCTGATTTTCTGCGGGGGCAGGGGATCAAAGCGCTTCCGTATCATGCCGGGCTGTCCGATTCAGAACGCAAAAGCCATCAGGAACAGTTTAACCGCGATGAAATTCATGTCGTCGTGGCCACCATCGCCTTCGGCATGGGCATTGATAAATCGAATGTCCGGTTCGTGATTCACGGCGATCTGCCGAAGAACGTCGAAGGTTACTATCAGGAAACCGGTCGCGCCGGGCGTGACGGCGAGCCCGCGCACTGCTGTCTTTATTTCTCGCAAAGCGACACCGTTAAAATCCGTTACTTTATCGACCAGATGGAGTCGCCGGTTGAGCAGAAGATTGCGATTCATCAGCTCAATAAAATGGTGCAGACCGCTCAGAACAACGTCTGCCGGCGAAAAAGTATTCTCGGCTACTTCGGCGAAACCTATCCCAAGAGCGAGTGCGGAACCTGCGATGTATGCACCGGTGAAGTTGAGTGCATTGATGCGACCGTTGATGCGCAGAAAATTTTATCCGCCATTGTCCGCACCGGTGAGAAACTCGGAGCGGTTCACATTGCCGATATCGTGGCCGGGGCCGATACGGAGCGTATCCGGCAGTTCGGGCATGACAAGCTTAAAACCTACGGGGTCGGGCGTGACTGTGACAAGCGCCACTGGCGGCGCATCATCGACGATCTGATTGGACAGAATCACCTTTGCCTGACCGATGATCAATATCCTGTTTTGCAGTTCACCGAAAAAGGGCAGGCTGTTCTCCGGGGACAAAAGCCCTTCAAGGTTCTGCGGAAAAAAGACAAGCCGGTGAAACGGCGAGCGGCTTCGGTAAGCGATTTCTCCGCCGGGCTGTTTGAGGAACTGCGCGTCGTGCGTAAACGGATTGCGCAGGATTCGGGCGTTCCGCCTTTTGTGGTTTTCTCCGACCAGACGCTTCATGAAATGGCGCGCTATTTTCCTGACAGCCCCGCAGCGATGCGGATGATTGTGGGTGTTGGTGTCAACAAACTCGAACGTTTCGGTCCAACTTTTCTTGAAGTGATCCGCGCCTATAAAAACGCCCATCCGGAGGAAGCTGCCGCCCGATCGGTTCTCCATGTTCCGGTTTCCACGGTCCGGAAAAAGCAGCCCAAGGGAGATTCGGTTCGCGAAACGCTTGACCTCGTGAAACAGGGAATGAATATGGAGCAGATTGCGGAACGGCGCAACCTGTCGCTCGGCACGATCAGCCAGCATATTGAAAAACTGCTGGGGGCAGGGGAGACGCTGGATGTGGATCAGTTTATCGACCCCGCCAAACGCATTAAGATTGAGCGGCTCTTTGCGCGCCTGCAAGCCGACACGCTCGGGCCGGTTGTCGAAGCCGCCAAGGGGTCGATCACCTACGAAGAAGCCCGTCTCGTCCGTGCGTTCATGCAGTAATCCGGCTGTTTGAAAATGTTCCGGCCGCTGGAATTATGCCTGTGCGGGGCGGATACGCATCCAGAGTTCCGAAAAGTACGGCTGCGTTCATCTCCACTTGGAAATTGGCATGGCCTGTCGGGGTTATTCGCTCGAAGATAATACAGCGAAACCATAAAAAACCGGTCGAACACTTGTCGATATAATGCTCCATCAATCGCCGCCTCCGCTCGCTCAGAGTGACGCTGGACGTTTTCCGTTTTTTGTGTGCTCCAAATCCAATGTTTAACTGCCGACCGGCTTGCGCAGGAGGCGTTCAGTCGCTAGAATATCCGGCTTTTAAGGAGATTTTATGCAGGACAATGAATATCGTCGTCAGCGCATTGAAAATATGAAGCTTCTCGAAGCCGCAGGCTATCCCGCTTGCGGTTCCGCGTTTAAACGCACCGATACGCTGGCCGGAGTTTCCGCCTCGTTTGAAGAGGGCAAAACCGTCAGTATTTGCGGACGGATTGTTGCGCTGCGCAAAATGGGTAAAATGGCGTTTGCCCACCTTTCCGATGGAACGGCAAAATTTCAACTGATGGTCAAAAAGGATCTGATCGGCGAGGAAATATTTGCTGCCGTCAAACTGCTTGATCTCGGCGATATCATCGGTGTGACCGGCGAGCTGTTCATCACCCAGACCGGCGAAAAGACCGTCCGCCTGACGGAGTGGAAACTGCTCTGCAAATCGATTCTTCCAATGCCTGAAAAATTTCACGGCCTGCAGGATGTCGAAACCCGCTACCGTCAGCGCGAACTCGACCTGATTTCGAATGAAGAGGTGATGGAGCTTTTCAAAAAACGCACGGCGGTTCTAAGCGAAATCCGCGCCTTTCTGGCCGCACGCGGCTATCACGAAGTCGAAACCCCGATGATTCAGCAGATTGCCGGCGGCGCGGCGGCCACGCCGTTCAAGACCCGTTACAACGCGCTCGGCACGGACATGTATTTCCGCATCGCCCCGGAGCTTTACCTGAAACGCCTGATTGTCGGCGGGATGGACAAAGTGTTCGAGATGAACCGCAACTTCCGCAACGAAGGACTCGACCGCACCCACAATCCCGAATTCACC
>JALOTS010000280.1 GCA_025457785.1 Pontiellaceae bacterium
AAAGAAAACTGACCCTCGCCCGGGATCGGATGGGCGAAAAACCGCTCTATCTCGGCTGGGTCGGCGCAGACTTCGCATTCGCATCGGAACTCAAGGCGTTGCGGCGCCTTCCGAATTGGAGGCCCGACATCAACCAGCAGGCTCTCGGATGGCTGCTTCGTTTTGGGTACATTCCAGCACCTTTGTCGATTTACGATGGCGTTTTCAAACTGCCCGCCGCCACGTTCGTCGAGTTCAAACTCGAGAAAGCCTCCCTTCCCTTAAGCCTGGATGAATTTTCGGCCAGCGTCGAGACTTACTGGAGCCTGTTCCATGTTGCTCGGGAAGGCATTTCCCAGCAATTCACAGGTGATGAATCGGAGGCGGTCGATTCATTACATAGGCTGCTCGACGATGCCGTGCGTTTGCGCATGGAGGCCGACGTTCCCGTCGGCATTCTCCTCTCCGGAGGCCTTGATTCTTCATTGATCAGCGCTCTGAATTACATCTATCGCCCGAGCGTGCTCTGAACATCATTCCTCATCTGCCTCTCGTCTATGACGAACCTTTCGCAGATTCGTCCCAGATCCCTACGATATTGGTATCGGAAATGGCACGGCAGCATGTCACGGTCGCCCTATCGGGAGATGGTGGTGATGAGCTCTTTTTCGGATATGGCCGTTATTTGGACGCCAAACGCATTTGGAAGGTCATCGGCGGCTGGCCCGCGAATGCTCGCATGGCATTCGCAGCCCTAATTCGTCGTGCAAGCCGTATGGCCGATGGATGGGGCCGCTGGGGTTTCCGGACCCGTCGGCTCCAGCATCGGATCAAGGCGGAGACTTTCGACGATTTCTATGCCAACTTGGCCTCTTTGTCCCTGGTTCCGACCACGCCTATCGACTGGCCGCGCGGGCTTGTCGGCAGTCCTCCGCTGCCGACCATTCCCGATCAGATGCGAGCATCCACCATGCGTATGATGTTCATCGACCAGTCGCTCTACCTACCCGAAGACATTCTTACAAAGGTCGATCGGGCCAGTATGGCGGTGGCGCTTGAACTTAGGCCGCCCCTGCTCGATCATCGGGTGGTGGAATTCTGCTGGCGCCTTCCGCAAAGCTGGCTCTTCAATGGCCGCAACGGCAAAATGCTTCTCCGGAAGCTGCTGTATCGGCTGATTCCGCCGGGACTTTTAGAACGCCCCAAGCACGGTTTTGATTTTCCACTTGACGACTGGCTGCGACAGCCCTTGCGCAACTGGATGATCGATCTGCTGAACGCGGATGAAATCAGACGCGAAGGTTATCTGGATGACAAGGTCATAGCCGCTCTCGTAGCGGAGCATTTAGCGGGCCATGGCGATCACGGGTACGCCCTCTGGCCAGCCTTAATGTTCCAATCTTGGTTGAATTCCACCAGGTAAGCTTCTTATGCGTATTCTGGCCATTTCCAACTTTCCTCCTTTTGTTCTCGGAGGCGCCGAGAACCAGGTTGCACGCCTGATTGAAACCTGGATGGATTTGGGTCACCACGTCGAAGTGGCGGGCCATCGAATTCCCAATGGCGTGATCCAATTGGGCAGGGCCGAGATTCGCACCCATCATCTTGCTGTGGTTGATCGCGCGGGGCGTTTAGGCAGGGCAACGAGTTACTTCTCTTCGCTGGCCTTCCTGCTGCACAGGATCAAAAAAACTTTTGATGTGATCTACTGTCGAGGGCTGGGTGACGGAGCGATTTCACTATCCCTGCTGAAAGCGATCGGAAGCGTCAGCTTGCCGCTGGTCGCCTGTCCGATCAACGCCAAAGGCGCCGGCGACAGCAACTTCGTTCGAACGATCCCGGCTTGGCGCTTAATCCGCAGATTGATCAATACGCATTGTGATGCCATCAACATCATTTCGCCCGCCATTCTTTCAGACTTGATTGAGTTGGGAATCGCCGGCCCCAGAATCACCCACATTCCAAACGGCATCAAAATTTGCGATCCCGTTCGGAAATCCAGGGCCGTATCGATCCGATATTTGATCTGGGTCGGCCGTATCACGGTCCAGAAAGGTATCGACATCCTCCTTAAATCGCTGGCCAACGTCATGGCGGCAGGGAGGGAGTTCAAAGTAGAGATTATCGGCGATGGTCCCGATCGGACGGTGGTACTTGAACAATGTCAAAAGCTGGGTCTCGAAGAAAAAGTGCATTTTACAGGAGCGGTGCCCAGGGAAGCAATTCGAGATAAACTTGTACAAGCCGACGCATTTATCCTGCCATCGCGTTATGAAGGCATGTCGAATGCAGCGCTTGAAGCCATGGAAGCTGGATTGCCGGTGCTGTTGACCCGCTGCGGAGGCATTGACTCGTACATAACTGAGAAATGCGGATGGATTTGTGAACCGGGAGACGTTGACGGACTGGCTGCTGGTTTAATCAAAGTTCTCGACACTACCGGCGACAAGCTCTTGGAAATGGGACATCAGGCACGATTGCTTGTCGAACGCAATTTTCGAATCGAGAAAATTGGCCGGCAAAACATCGAACTATTCAAGCAGCTAGTGAATTCACCGCCGTCATGACAATCCCAGAGCGTCTGCTCTGAATTAACCATTAACCTTTGCTGGCCTGAGGCAGGCTCGATACAACCATGACAGTTCGTTTGCGCATTCTGGTTCTGACAAAGCGCCAGTACACGAATCAGGACCTTATTGATGACCGTTTTGGGAGAATCCGGGAGATACCTCTGCATCTCGCCCGGAGCGGTTATTCGGTGCGCGGACTGTGCTTAAGCTACCGGAGGAGAAAGCCGGGCGTCTTTTGGGATGAAGGCGTCCGGTGGGAAAGTGTAAATGCGGGGCCTGCCATAGCGGGTGGCTGGTCAAGGTATGTGTTGAGGGCGATGCGTTTAGCCGCTGATGCGGATATAATATGGGCTTGCTCCGACTCGCTATTCGGCATCATGGCTCACTGGATTGGACGGCAGCTCGGTGTCCCCGTAGTGTTTGATCTTTATGACAACTTCGAGTCTTTCCTGCCGGCGAGGATTCCAGTTCTCAAGGCACTCTATCGTTATGCGGTTCGAAGATGCGATGCCGTCACGGTTGTCAGCGAGGCACTTCTATGGCTCACTCGATCCTATGGACGAACCGATGCAACCCACCGCATTGAAAATGCGGTCGACACAAACTTGTTTAGCCCGCACGACAAATTGCAGTGCCGATTCATGTTCAAACTTCCACAACGGGCACGAATTATCGGCACAGCTGGGTCCCTCTGCAAGAAAAGAGGAATAGAAACGCTTTTCGAGTCATTTCAAATGCTGGCGTCGAAAGATCCCGATGTTCACCTGGCCCTTGCCGGGCCACGCGACATCAACATCCCTGCTCATCCACGGATACACGACATGGGCCGTCTCGAATACAACGAGGTTCCTCAGTTTCTGAGTACTCTGGACGTCGGAATCATATGCAACCGCAAAGATGCTTTCGGGACCTACTGCTTCCCGCAGAAAGCCCGCGAAATGATGGCCTGCAATGTGCCCTTGGTGGCGGCGAACGTCGAGGGAACGCGAGGTCTTTTTTCGAATCACCCAGAATGGCTGTTTGCCCCAGAGGATCCCGTCGATCTGGCCCGGGTCGTTAAAAACCGCCTTAAGAATAATACTACTGACTATGGTTCAGTTTCAACTTGGTCGGACATGGCTGGGCACTTGGAGAAAATATTCTTGAACCTCACCGTATCGAGAACCGAATGATAAATGCCTATTTCACGTCCCTATACCGGCGAACCATGCGGGTTGCCTACGCGACCGCAATCAAAGAAATTGGTTTGACGTTGGCTAATGGCGGAAGATGCTTGGATTGCGGGGCGCAGTCGGGGCAGACATATGATGTTCTATGTCGTGAAATACCGCTTTCATTGCAGCGCTACTTCGGCCTTGAGTGGAATCATGACAGCATTCGACCGGCGCGGCAAAGAGGACTCAACATCATTCAGGGCGATCTAAATGCACCGCTACCTTATCGTGACC
>JALOTS010000281.1 GCA_025457785.1 Pontiellaceae bacterium
CTGGGCACGCAGATGCAGGTGGCTGCAACCATGGCTGGTTGGGCTTTCGGAATGGGTGGTGGCACGCTACTGGCGCACTCCATGGCCCATGTCATCGGCGGAAAATATGGCGGCAATCAGAATCCCGATAGAGTTTGCTCCAACGGTGTGAACACTATTCTCCAAGCCTACATCGCCGGGCTGAATCCAAATGATCCGGACAGCAAATTCCTGACCTCTGTTTTCCGATCTTCGACCTCCAGCATTCTTGGGTGGAATACGACCTCCGGACGCGTTTATTCCGTTTATTTTTCCACCAATCTGCTCAACGGGTTCCAATGTCTGGAAACCAATATTCCGTGGATAGCGGGATGTTATACCGACCTTGTGCACAGCGCCTGCGGCGAAGGGTTCTACAAAATCGGGGTCGAGATGGACGATTAACCTGCCGCAGTCAAATAGTACACAAGTTACGAAGGCGCGGTGCGGCTTTTCGGACGCTGCGTTTCATCCGCTGTAAAAAAATCAAGTCATGTATCGGAAATAGTTTTGATTTCAGCGTTGAACAGGGAAAGACGGGATAAGCCGGCGGGTTTATCGGCTGAATTCACCGCTCCGATCTAAGCAGTTCTTTCGGGTCGATGGCGGCGGTTCGGCAGATGTGGGAACAGTCTTCATAACCGGCGATGAGCGGTTCGGGGGCGAGGTCGCCTTCCCGCAGTTTCCCGACATTGGAAAAGAGGGTTTCGAGAAATATTGCGCTCAGTTCCGGTGCCATGGTGAGCCGCCGTTTTTGGAAGTGGTTTGTCATTTCTTTCAGATCGCACTCCTGCAGGTGATAGACCGCCTGCGTTTTTTTGTTCAGTTCCGGAGTGTTGTGATTTCCGAAAAATTTCTGCTGCGCGGCGAAACTGTAGAGCGGGAGCTGGCAGTCGAGATTCAGCGCGATTTTCTTTTCGAGGTGGTCCGCCGAGTCTTTTTGCGATTTGCTTTTGTAATCGATTACCAGCAACCGGTCGAGCCGGCCGTTTGAATCAAAAATCAGGTCGATGCGGTCGATTTTTCCTTTGAGACGGATGGTTTCTTCGCCGCGTCGCAACGTGACCGGTAAATCATGGTTGGCATCAAATTTCATTTCGAACAGCGCCGGATAGCGGTTTTCAGCCTGCGCGGTTTCGATATCCATCCGGATAAAATTTCCGACGATTTGCAGCAGCCTGCGTTTTTCGGTTTCCCGGATGGCGGGATGTCCCAGATGGAGGCGGGTCTGTTGTTCCGTTTTTCTGAATACCTCTTCGGCAGTTTCGCGGGCCAGCGCGAGCAGGTCTTCCGCCCTGGCCGGATCAAATACCGCCAGCGGAATTTCACCGCTTCGGGCGATTTTCCAGAATGTGGGACAACCGTCCCGGTCGTTAGAAGCAGGCGGGATGTCTGCTTCGCATTGGGCGGCATAAAGCCCGCTCTGTTTGGCGATGACCGTGTAAACCTGCTCAAGAATATCGTGGATGATAATGCCGCGATCCATCGGATGAATGTCGTCTTCATGCGTGATGTCCGGTTTAATTCCCAGCATTTTTTCGAGGAAGAAGACGAACCGGTTGCGGGCCAGTGATTCCAGTGCGGTCGCGCTGAATTCCGGATGATTTTCCAGCCATCGCTGAATGTAGGACAGGCTTCCATCCTGTCTGCGATCGATTGGCTCTTTGCATGGAAAGACAGGCTGGAAGCCTGTCCTGCTTTCGAATGCCATGGTCTGCCGCACTTCATCTTCGGCCCGGCAGGCTTCCGGCGGCAGAATGGTATGAAATGAGTCGCCGCGGGCCGGTTGTTCGGTCCGGGTCAGCCCGCGCATCCGCTCAAAAAATTCGCCCGGCGAGAGTTCTTTGCCGTCGGAATCGGTCCGGGCACAGGAAAGCGTCAGCCGTTCGCACGCCGTGCTTATGGCGGTCAGAAAAAGAATTTCCTCCTGAATCAGTGTCGTGCCGGTTTCGGAGAGCGCCAGGCGCGGGCAGGGGATTTTACGTTCCGTCAGAAATTTTTTGAAGGCGTTGCGTTCGTCCGCATTCAGCAGCGAGTCGGCCCGGGGGAGTTGCGGAAAGTTCCGGTCGTCCATGCCGGCGATGAAAACCGATTGAAAGCGCAGCCCGGCCGCATCCATCGGATTGACAATCCAGACACCGTTTTCAGTGCTGAGTTCATCTTTGAGCGTGATGTTGTCGAGCAGTTTTTCGAAAAGCGACAGCATTCGCTCCGGCGGAGCAGGGGGTGTTTCGGTGATGCCGATATCGTTGATCAGCTCCAGTACGTCCGGAGGCAGAATCAGTTTATGCCGCCCGATCAGATTTTGAATTTGTTTTGCATATTCTGCGGGCGGCATCTGGTTTTCCAACGGCTGGAAGAATGGAGTCAATTTTTTCGGAAGGCGGCGGAGGCGCGGCGGTTCTTTCCGGCGGATTTCCTGAACGAGCGTCAGCCGTGTTTCGAGGTCGAGGCCGGGCCACGCGATACCGGGCATTAAAAGCAGATCGCAGAGACGGTCGCGGGAACGGGTTTGCGGAAAAGAGAGCAGGGCAAGCAGCGTTTTAACCGGCGGACAGGCGGCGGCGGGGGTGCCGCGCCGGAAGTGGTACGGAATTCCGAAACGCCGGAAAACATCCGGAACAATATCGGTGCAGGGACTCAGGTCCCGCAGGATCAGCGCGATTTCGTCCGGCGCCGTACCGGTTTCGATTTCGCGGGCGATGCGCCGTGCCGCGTCCTCGATTTCGCCGTAGGGGTGGGCTGACAGAAAGAATGAAACCCGCCGGCGGGAATCGTCTTCGAGAATATTGCCGTCATCCGCGCCAAAGGCATCGGCAAAATCTTCAAGCCACGGCTCCCACGCTTCACCGGTGTCGCTGCGGAGGAGGGCGGAGAGGCGGTCTTCGGCGGCTTCGGCATGTGCGCCCGGCAGGACGGAACTGATGTTGATCCGTTCCGGGCCGAGCCGGAGTGTGAGCGCGGCGGCAAAGCGTTCTTCAAACGGGTTAAACCAGCGCACGGCGCGAAAGTGAAGGCCGTTTTTCAGTTCGTGCGGCAGTGTGCCGGACTGAATCAGCCGGAGCAGCGCGGCGTTGACCGTAAAGCGGTCCGCGATTTCTTTTCTTGTACACAATGCCCGCCACGCGGTGAGAAGCTCTCCGAACCCGTGCAGTTTATGATTTGTTTCGTGAGCCAGCAGCCATGCGGTGAGTGAGGGTTCGTTTTCGGCAAAGACCGCGAACGACCCGATGATCTGGTTCAACAGATCTGTCCGTGCGGAGGAAGAGAGCCGGGCGAGCGTCTGGCCGGGCGCAAAATGAACGGCTTCGGCGGCTTCTTCAAGAAGCAGACGCTGTTCGGCCGGGCCGGGCTGACGACCTTTGAGCAGGCCTGCAAGGCGCGCTGCGCGTTCACAGAGATTCATCAGTTTTTTCTGAGTAAAGAGACGGGAGGTGTCCAGAACGCCGTATTCGGGCGCAAGGCGGCGTTCCGTCCGGCGTTTCGCCAGTTCGGTCGGAAAAACGGTTAATGGGGCGTTGCGTATCTTCATGATTGATGAATCTAGCAGAGAGCGGTAAGGTTTGCCATTGTTTGAAGCAGAATTTACTCGCGAATCATGAAG
>JALOTS010000282.1 GCA_025457785.1 Pontiellaceae bacterium
TGCCCCAATGGGTCTGACTGCCGGTATAAATGCTGCAGAGATTACCAAAAACCGGAAAATAGTTGTTTTTCCAGAACGGATCGTCTCTCAGCATGTTCAAAAACTTTGTAACGGCAGTTGAATTCGCTTCAAGAATATCCCCGACACCCAGCACAAACTCGTGGTTTGCTTTGCTCCAATTTTGTGCCCTGGCAGTCTGAGTCGTATCATACCCCCTGTTGTCGCTAATAGCTGAAAAACTGAACACACACGCCTCATCGAGCTGTACGATGTTGGTTATTTGAGCTAAAAGACTGTTCACCGGCAAAGCAAGAACCGCTAAAATCAAAATCCCCCGTTCTATTCTGTTCATCCTGATGCCTCCGTCTTTCTTCTTTTTTTACTTTTTTTCTTCCGACACACTCTGCCTCCCCGTACCCAAACCCTTTGATAGTATTATTTTTTAAAATTTATCGCAATTCCTATAACACCCGAACTCCGTAGATTCTTCCACCGAAGAATCTAATTGAGCCCTCGTTCGCGATTCGTATTGATTCAAAACCGTTCGAAGGTAACCTTTCCGTTATGAAAACCGTATCCGCCGCTGAAATGCGCGAACTCGACCGCCGCACCATTGAAAACGGCACCCCGGGCGAAGAACTGATGCTGCGCGCCGGACAAGGAGTGGCCGATATCGCACGGGATGTTCTCACTGCGCACAACGGGAAATCCATCCTGCTGATCGCCGGAACCGGAAATAATGGCGGCGATGTCTTCGCCGCCGCCACCGACCTCGCCGCCTCCGATTTCGATATCGAAGTCTGGCTCTGCGGCTCCCGGAGTCAGGTCAAAGGTGACGCGGAAACCCATCTCAAAAAAATGGTGCGGGCAGGAATCGTTCCCAAAGAGGTCCACAGCGAAAATGACCTTTGCCCGAAAATGCCGCCGGACATTCTCATTGACGGGCTGCTCGGCACCGGATCGCACGGTGCGCCGCGCGGGTTCATGTCCCCGCTGATTGACTGGATCAATCGGGAGCAGCAATCCGCTTTTATTCTTTCGATTGATATCCCGTCCGGCATCGATGCCGATACCGGAGTCGCCGAAGGCTCTGCCGTTCAGGCGGATATGACAGCAACCATCGGCCTGCCGAAAACCGGACTCATCCGCCCGGAAGCGCTTCCAATGGTCGGAAACGTTGAAGTGATCGACATCGGCATTCCGCTCGAATTTGTCGAAGACACAACCGGATGTCCGGAAGCTGCGCTGATTGACCGCTCCGATATTTTTATTCCGCGCCGCCCCCGCGACAGTCATAAAGGAAGTTACGGTCACGTTCTGCTGATCGGCGGGTCAACCGGCTATACCGGAGCTATCGCCATGGCTGCACGCGCCGCCTTGCGCTCCGGCGCAGGACTTGTCAGCGTGCTGACACCGGAATCGGTCTATCCGATTGTTGCGCAGGCTGCCGGACCGGAGGCCATGGTTCATCCGTTTTCATCCCTTGGAAAAATTCCGGAACAGCTTTCCAATCCGTGGAAAAACGCAGATGCCGTTTTAATCGGCCCCGGCCTGGGACGTTCCGACGAAGCCCGAACGGCCGTCGAATGGCTCCTGAGCCATCTCACCGTCCCGCTGGTGCTGGATGCCGATGCGCTTTGCGTTGCGCCGGAAACGATTGCGGCGGCGGCATGTCCGGTTGTCCTGACACCTCATCCCGGCGAATTTGAACGGCTTTTCGGCGCGCCCGTTACAAACCGCTGGAGGCAGGCGCGAGAAGCCGCCGGAATAACCCGGCAAACCGTTGTACTGAAAGGCGCCGGAACAATTGTTGCGGTACATGGACACCCGCTGGCGGTCAACCTGACCGGCAACCCCGGCATGGCAGCCGGCGGCTCCGGCGATGTGCTGGCCGGGCTTTTAACCGGACTGCTCGGACAAGACGCAAAACCTTTTGACGCGGCGATGACCGCCGTTTATCTGCACGGTCTGGCGGGAGACATCGCTGCGGAAATCCGGACTCAGCAAGCGATGCTGCCTACCGACCTCATCGACGCGCTCCCCGATGCCTTCCGTTTTTTAAAAGTCCGCTGACCCCCGGATTCTTCAAACAAAAAGTCCGCAGAAAAAAAACCGTATTCAGCCTGACTAAAAAAAAACAGTCCGCTATCATAGGGACCGTTGAAATCATAAACAGGAGATAAACTTATGGAATTTTTTAATTCAATCGGTCAGGTCATCGACTTTGCGATCGAGCGCGAAAAGGAAGCGATGGCTCTTTATCAAGACCTGGCAGGCAAGGCGACCAGCGGACAGACCCGGGATATTTTTCTGGGCTTTTCCGCCGAAGAAGCAGGACACAAACGCAAGCTGGAAGCCGCAAAACTAAAGGCGGATATTCGGGAAATGAAAAAGAAACCCCCGAAACTGGATCATCACGAGTGTCTTACAGAGATAAAACCGACTCCCGACATGAGCCTCCGGGAAGCGCTTCCTTTTGCCATTCAGTGTGAAAAAAACGCTATCCGTCTCTACACCGATCTGGCCGCATCCCTCGGCGGAGCCTCCTTTTCCGGCCTGTTTAAAATACTGGTGAAAGAGGAGGAAAAGCATCAGCACCGATTTGAGGAGCTTCTCAAAGCGGAGGCCGGATAGCGGATTCCAGCCGAGAGTCAAGACCATGAACCATCTGCAAACCTTTGTTAAAATAATGGTCCACCTGTGTGCGATTACACTGACCGGCGGGGCGATCGCCATATCGCTTTATTTTTCCCTGGCCAGACTCACACTGGCTGTCCCTGCAATGGTGCTGCTGCTGTTTGAAGTGCGTACCGGAAGACTGTCCGGCTCCTCCAGCCTGCATTTCTCCGCCGCCACGGCCGCCTTTTTTGTGATCTTCTATTTGACTTTGTTCGGAATGACCTGCCCGCCAAAAGAAAATCTTCTGGGATTTGCCCTGCTGGTCAGCGCAATCTGGCTGATCGGACGGTTCGGATTTCTGCTCGGCCGTGTTACGTCCAAAAAGAAGCGCGCCGCCGAAAAGCAGGAGGCAACCCGGGAATGCACCGGCCAGCAGGGCGGCGGAGCCGAACCCAAAGTCTGAATGCTGATGGAGCGGGTGAACGGATTCGAACCGTCGACAATCACGTTGGCAACGTGATGCTCTACCAACTGAGCTACACCCGCAGGTAGAAAGGGGGGTGATTATGCGAATTCAAAAGATCAATGCAAGCCGGAATTTTACAATTTCTGACTGTTTTCCTTCCGGTATTCATGATTTGCTTCACTCCGCATGATTACGCAGGAAAAATGGGAAAAGCTGTATGAACGGATGGCCGCGCTGGGGATCCGCGAAGGAGAACTGACGGAAAATTTTATCCGGGCTTCCGGCTCCGGCGGGCAGAAAGTAAATAAAACCTCCTCCTGTGTGCAGCTGCGCCACGCCCCGTCCGGCATCGAAGTCAAATGTCAAGCCTCGCGACTGCAGGGTTCCAACCGCTTTTTCGCCCGCCGCGAGCTGTGCGACAAGCTCGAAGAACAGCGGCTCGGGGCACAAAGCAAACGGCAGCAGGAACAGGAAAAAATCCGCCGTCAAAAACGCCGCCGCTCCCGCCGGGCCAAAAACAAAATG
>JALOTS010000283.1 GCA_025457785.1 Pontiellaceae bacterium
ACTTAATTGCCGGGCGTTTATCACGTAGGGTTACTTGACAGGTTCGCTCTTGTTTTTTGTGCTCACCCAATAATGGCATAGCCATACAGCTTAAGTGCTGACTCTTTTTTCCCAAGGCAGTTGGTTTTTTCAACTCGTCCAGAAATTTTTCTTCGGTCTCAGTATTCATGACTATTTCCTTTAGCGGGGTTCGTGACCTGGAAATTTATCTTCTCTCCCTGCAGAACCTTCGTCCGACGGTTCTGATGGGTATGCCCGCCGGAATCTGCATGGTGACACAATGGAGCGATCCGTGCTGCCGGATAAGCACGGAGCAGTCAATTCCGATGATTTCGCGGTCTGGAAATGCTTTTTTTACGGTTGAAAGCGCAATGGTATCGCGGCCTGGATCGTTATAAACCGGGACGAGCACGGCTCCGTTGATGATCAGAAAGTTGGCGTAGGTGGCAGGCAGACGTTCGCCGTCTGCATCAAATTTCGCTGCCGGCCAGGGCAGGGGCAATAACCGGTTGAATTTCATTTTTTTCAATTCATCTTCCATGGCGTGAAGCGCGGGGAAATGTTCGTCCGCCGGGTCGGTGCATTGCACGTAGAGAAGGGTGTTGTCCGGGCAGAGCCGGGCGAGCGTATCGATGTGCGCATCGGTGTCATCGCCTGCCAGCCGGCCGTTTTCCAGCCATTGGAAATTTGTTATGGCCAGTTCCCGGGTCAGCGTTTTTTCAAGCTGCGTTTTATTCAGTCCGGCGTTGCGGTTGGGGTTGAGCAGGCATTCAGTGGTTGTGAGTAGCGTTCC
Source organism: Pontiellaceae bacterium (assembly GCA_025457785.1). GTDB lineage: Bacteria > Verrucomicrobiota > Kiritimatiellia > Kiritimatiellales > Tichowtungiaceae > Tichowtungia. The sequence goes on from JALOTS010000283.1 coordinate 794, forward strand.
ATTGCCGTCGCTTTCAATACTGCCGCCTTCGAGGATGAGACTGATAGGGCGCAGGGGGGTGTCGCCGAAGGCGCCGGCGGCGTGGAGTTTTTTTGTAATCTGATTGTCGAGTCCAGCCGCGAATTTTCCGCCCCATCCGGTGAAAGTGAAGTCAAGCAGGACGGGGCATCCGTTTTCATAGAGGGTAATCGGGCCGAAGTCGCGCGCCCAGGTGTCGTTGGATTCAATTTCGTACAGTTTGACACGCTCCATGCGGACACCGCGCTGTTCCAGTTTTTTTTGAACATCGGTTTTATCGTGAACAACAACGATCAGTTTTTCAAAGCGGGCAACCGCTTCGGCAATGTCAGCAAAGACGGCTTCGGCTTCCGTGAGGTACGGCGCCCAGTCGGTTTTTTCGTGCGGCCAGCAGATCAGCACTGCATCCTGCGGCTCCCATTCGGCGGGTAAACGGTTCATAGAGGCATTTCCTGTAAACGCACGTATTCTAGCCGATTTGAGCAGCAATTCAATTCTTCTGAAACGCCTTTTGCCGCGCGGTTTCTCCGGAAATTATTTATCGCTTCGCTTGCGGGGTGCGCGAAAACACCGGATTTTCCGGTCGGAGAATCTAAACCGCCGGCCAATGGGCGGGATAGGGTGCCTCAATGACGATTTCATTTTTGCTGACCGGATGAATGACCGTAAGCCGGGCGTGGTGCAGTGCGATTGCGCCGCCGGGCAGTTTGTCTGCGGAGCCGTATTTTTCATCGCCGGCAACGGGACAGCCGATGGCGGCAAGCTGCGCACGGATCTGATGGTAACGTCCGGTGTGCAATTGGATTTCCAGCAGTGTCCGGGCTTCGGACTGCTTCAGTACGGCATAGTCCAGCAAACACTCTTTGGCATCGGGATCGCCTTCTTCCGCTACGCCGGCAACGTAGTCGTTATGAATCAGAAAGTGGCGCAATGAACCTTCTTTTTGCGGGGGCATGCCGGAAACGACGGCATGATAGATTTTTTTGAAACGGTGCGTGCGCAGTCCGGCGTTGAGGCGCGAGAGCGCTTTATCGGTGCAGGCGAACAACACGATGCCGCTCACCACCTGATCCAGCCGGTGGACGGCGTGCAGGAATACATTGCCCGGCTTGTTTTTGACCTCTTTGATCCAGGCTTTGGAACGATCTTCGAGGTTGTCCTTTTCTGTTCCGCTCGGCTGTGTTAAAAGCCCGGACGGTTTGTTCACCGCCAGCAAATGGTTGTCGTGATACAGTACATCAAGGTTCATGAGCGGGGATTGTGCCGGAGCCGGGTCAAGGTTCCAAGCAGGAAGATGTTTACCGGCTGAATCGTATATCCCCCCAGACCAGCCATTTTTTTGATACGCACCAGTATGCACGGCTGACGGTATCGATGTAGGAACCCGGAACAAACGCCGACGCAATCAGGATCGGAAGGGAACAGATAATCCATACGAACGGCAGGATGACGAATAAAATCAATGCCGCACGAATCAATTTACATAAAACAGTGATAAAACATGTAAACATTTTCAGGAAATACTCTCTCCGTTATTGCAAGTTCGCGTATTGTAGAGAGTATTGAATTGAGCACAAGTCCGTTATGCTTTATTCGGAAGGTTTTTAAGATTTTTTCCAATAAGCCAGAAATTCGGTGTTTCCTTTCGGCCCTTTGAGCGGCGAAACGCTCAGTCCAAGCCATTCAAGGCCCAGTTCCCCGGTTCCGAACTGCCGGATTTTTTCGATGACCGCCTGATGGATTTCCGGGCTGGTGATGACCCCCTTTCCTTTATCGACATCCTCTTTTCCGGCTTCAAACTGCGGTTTGATCAGCGAGACGATTTCGCTGCCGGATTTTAAAAGCTGTTTTACGGCGGGCAGGATGTTGGTGAGCGAGATAAAAGAGGTGTCAACAGAGGCAAAGTCCGGCTGTTCCGGCAGATCGGCAGGGGTCAGGTAACGGGCATTTACCCCCTCCATCACGACGACACGCGGATCTTCGCGCAGTTTCCAGTGGAGCTGTCCCCTGCCGACATCGACGGCGTACACTTTTTCCGCGCCGTGCTGCAGCATGCAGTCGGTAAAGCCGCCGGTCGAGGAGCCGATGTCCAAACAGATTTTTCCGGCGAGCTGAATCGGGAAGGCGTGTATGGCGCCTTCCAGTTTTTCACCGCCCCGGCTGACAAACCGTTCGGCTTCCTTGAGAACAATCCTGTGATCCGGCGCCAGAGTATGTCCGGGTTTCGGGGCGAAGTGTCCATCGACCAGAACCTGACCCGACAGAATCAGCCGTTTGGCCTTCTCACGGCTTTCCGCGAGTCCTTTTTCTATGAGCAGTTGATCCAGACGGATTTTTTTCATGCCGGGAGTTTACACTAAATTCCATGTGTAAGCCGAATCGGAAATCCGACGAAGAACAGGTTGAATCACCGAAAAAATCCGGTCAGTTTTCTGGCTTGTCGAACGGGAACCCGATAAGCTGTCGTGATTTGGAGGAGAAGATGGTATGAAAAAAATCATAGCGGGTTTGGTGTTGCTGGCGGCCGGGACGGTTTGTGCGGAACTGCCGATTCCGAAAACTGAATTTAATAAAGTGTCTCTGGAACTGGTGGAACGCTCTGCCGGGGAGGGGAATCCGGAGGCTCAGTTCGAGCTGGCCCTCCGCTATTATGCCGGACATCAGGTGGTTAAAAATGAAACGGTCTCTTTTGAATGGATGAGTAAATCCGCCGGGCAGAAGCATCCGGGCGCTTTGGCGCTGTTAAGTCAGATGTATGCGGAGGGGATCGGCGTGTCCGCTGATTC
>JALOTS010000284.1 GCA_025457785.1 Pontiellaceae bacterium
TTTCCAAGGTTTGGAGTTTTTTCGCTTCGCGGCTTCCGGACTGGTTTTTGCCTTTGTCCAATTTTTCCAGTTCGCTGACCACCTTTTTCTGGCGGGCAAGAATCTCTTTGACCTCATCGATTTTCTCATCCAACCGTTCGTTAATGAACCGTTTTTCGGTTTCATCGACCTGCCGCCGCATTTCCGCCTTTTTCTTCGGGTCGTGTTCTTCGAAATACGCCCGCTCAATCTGTTCCAGATCCCATGTGTCGCCGCCGCTTGCGGACTGAAGGAAATCAATAAAGTCGTCCTGAGGGTTGATCACCTTGCCGAACAAATCCACCTCTTTGATGATTTTTAATCTGGCGCGTTTGACCTCGAACTTCAAATCAACCCCTTCAAAGCTTTCGAGCAGGGAGTTGCCCTGCATGATTTTATAGTCGAGGTTGGGCAGCGGCGACGGGGCTTCTTCGTCCACGACCAGCGAGAGCCAGAAGCGCAGGCGGGCAATGTCGACCGCGCCTTTTTCAATGTCCACGCCGTAGATAGAGTTTTGAATGATGCCGCGTTTGACTTCCGCCGGATCGAGAGTGAAGTCGAGGTTGAGTTTGCAGCGGTAGATTTCCTGCAAGAGGCCCATCGGAAAGGCACCGGAGCCGATGGCCGGGTCGCAGATTTTGACGGTATCGAGCAGTTCTTCAATCTGTCGGGCGTTTTTACGGACGAAGTTGTTCCGATCATCGGAAACGGTTTTGTCGGGCGAGCGGAGCCAGTCTTCCAAACATTGGAAGTCGGATTCATCGTCTGTAGCCGAGGGCCGCGACCTCGGACCGCGATCATGGATCGCGGCTACAAAAGATTCGGATTCAGACCTCGGACCGCGATCATGGATCGCGGCTACAAAGGATTTTGTGGTTAAATCCAGACCCGTCTTCAGATATTGCAGGAGCGATTCCTGGCACATGTAATGAACGATGGCTTTCGGGGTGTAGTAGGCCCCCTTGTCTTTGTTGTCTTCGAGCAGGTTTTCGAAAATATGGCCGAGCATTTCGGGGTCAATGCCGACTTCGGCATCCATCGGGTCGTTTTCGTCGATGGTGAAATTGTAGGCTCCGAAGCAGTCGAGCAGTCCTTGGAAATAGTCCGAAGGGAAGTCGATGGTTTTGGTGGCGGGCAGATCGTCTTCGAACAGTCCGCCGTTGAGATAGGGAATGCGGGTGCCGGTGAGATCAAAGAGAGCGTTCGGGCGGTTTTCGCGGTTGAGAGCGTCGTAAAAGAGCGGAGTCAGAAAGGCACTGTGGAAGTGTGCCTGATCGGCACAACCGGCAAAAAAGCTTTGCAGGAAGCGTTTGTCGCCATTTTTCCAATGATGGGAATCTGCCGGACAGCCCATCCAGCCTTTTTTCTGGAGAAACTGCAAAAAGACCAGACGGCCCAGCAGCCGCTTGACGAAGTCGCGGATCGGCTTTTCCTCTTTTCCGTCCGCTTTGGCGGGAATACCGAAGACCGTTTTCCGATAACCGTTTTCGGGCGCGGTTAAAAACGAGCAGAATTTTTCGTATTGCGCCTGATAATCCTTGAAGAACTGTTTGTTCAGTTTTTCAACGTTGAAGGCATCGGTTACGTCATCGAGCTTCAATTTCTGTTTCTGGCTGAGGGCGTGGAGCCGTTCGGCGGCGGTGCGGCAGGTTTCGCCGGGGCCGAGCAGATAGGTGTAGCGCTTGGCGGGCGTTTCGCGGGTTTTGAATTCGCCGTCTTCAATGACAGCTTCTTTGGCGACAAAGCTGAGGCGGTAGTCCTGGCCGCCTTGTTCAAAAACCGCAATCACGCCGTGGGCGCGTTCCTGATCGATCAGTCCGGCAACCAGACTGCGCAGTTTGACACGGTTTTTGGGAAGGTTGACTGCTCCTTTTTTCAGGTGGAGTTCGACCAGCGCCAGGTTTTTACCGTCGGCCATCTGGATAAACCCTTTTTCAGCAAAGCGTTCGACGATTTCCTCGCCGGAGGGAAGGACCCGTTCCTGCGCCCAGTATTGCGAGCCGGGAAAAACGCATTCGACGACTTCTTTCCAGCGTCCGGAGTCAAACGGCTGGGTGAGTTTGCGCTGAAGTTCTGTTTTGTCCATGGTCATTCAATCCCTCTGTTCAGGCTACTGGCCGATGCGGGTTGCGGTGAAATAAACTCAGGTGACTGTCGATGTCTTGTGCAACAGGACTTATGCAGGTTGCGGGAAAATAACAACATGTTGAATAACAACAGGTTAAAAAATAAAAGGCCAAAATTGCAGGTTGCGGGAAAATAAATCATGCCCACTCCGGAATGTATTTTGCATATTTACGGGATTCTGTTCCCGATGGATCCGGCTTGATCAGCCCCGCGTCGGCGGTTGCGGTGATAATTTTAGAAACGTCTCCGCTGTTTCTCTCTGTAAGCTTGAAGCGCTCCCTCAAGCTCTGGTTGGTCATTTGCCGGCGTAAAACCCATTGCAACACGCAGTGCTGATAACAGGCCCGAATCCGATCGGCGCGATCCATTTTCCTGAATTCCCGCGGACCATACATAATGACCACTGTCCGGTTATATCCACTCTGAAAATCAGGTGCTGGAAGCTGATATAGTTCGGCTGTCTGCACAACCCGATCAATCCCGCTGCTCTTTTCTTCGCAAATACCAAAACGCCGCATTAAATCCGCCAGTTTTTCATTGCGCGACTGGTAGCCGTCGATGAACCGCTCGACCGGGACAATCGGAAGGCCGGGATTGGAAATCTCCACCCGATTCGCATAGACCTCAATCATTGGTCCGCTGCCGGAGATCGTAAAGTCCTGATGGATTAACGCATTTGCTGTAAGCTCACGAATAACGACCTCCGGCACCAGCTTGATTTCCTTGCGGACCGCATTCCGGATTATCTCGTTTTGCGGGAGCTGGCTCATTACGTATTTAACCAGTTCTTCAAATCCTGCCGCATATCCTTTTTCACCCGGCTGATCCGATTTTGTTTCAAGCTTAGATTCTCCGGTGTACACAACAACACGGGGAGCTTTTCTTTTTACCGCAGGGAACAGTTCCAGCTTCTTAGCCAACAGGATTGCGCCAAGGTTGTTGATGGCGTATCCGTCCTTTCTTCCGACAATAAATCCCTCTTCCGTGAGCCTCTCCAGTACAGCAGGTTGTGTGGTGGGGTATGGACGTTTTATTAGATCGAAATAGCTCTGTGTATCAAGCAACTGGATAACATCCTGAGCGGAACATTGCGATACGGCGATATCTTCCAGCCACCCTGGTTGTCCTTCGGCAAAAATCCGGCGCAGTTGATCCTCGCTCATTGGAACCAGCTCTTGACCTGAGCGCATCAGATAAGTGCCCTCATAATGATATGCGGTTCCCCGGGGCCTCGGGGGAACATGAAAAACCAGCACCCGTCCGTCCGGATGCGCAACCTCTTCAATGTCTACACGGAAACCAACGGCGGCGAACAGTTTTGAGGCCATTTCAATCGGATCATTAAAGGCGGCCGTTCCAACCACAGGCCGCGGCGGTTTATCGGCCACACCCAAAATCAACTGCCCGCCGCCCTCGTTGGCAATTGCAACGCAGTAGTGATACAGCTT
>JALOTS010000285.1 GCA_025457785.1 Pontiellaceae bacterium
GGCCAGCACCGCAGGCATGCCCATCCGGCGGAAGGCGGGGTTTTCTGCCATGTCTTCGACGCGATGCGGTTCGTGGGGGTTTCCAAAGTTTGGAACCAGTTTGTCGATCAGCGCAGTAATCAGGAATCCCGCAAAAAATGCGCCGATGGCCGGAAGCGGGCTTTCGAAATGGGTTTCAGCGAGGGGCATCATTTGCCGGAATGCGATCCAGAGGAGCAGTCCGGTGGAGGCTCCAAGAAAGAAGGAGAACCGCCCAGGGAGGGTGTGGCGCGTAAAGAAGGCCAGCAGGCTGCCGATGCCGGTTGCCAGTCCGGCGGCGAGGGTGAGCCCAAAGGCAAACCAGATGGTTGTCGAGTCGGTGAACATTTCGTGATTTTCGATCAGATGGTCGATCAGAATTTTCGTGCCGATGCCGATCAGCACCAGCCCGCCGAACACCTCCATTTTCTTTTCGTTGAAGCGGCCGAAGAGCCGTCCGCAGTACACCCCGGCAAAGGAGAGCGCGAAGGTAACCAGCCCGATGATGACGACCGGCTGAAGAATGGAGACGCGCAGCATCGAGAGGGTGATGCCGATGGCGAAGGCATCAATACTGGTCGCAACGGCCAGCGTCAGAAGCGTCGGCAGGTGAAGAGGGTTTTTGGGGCCATCCTTTTCATCCTCCGGCTGCATGGACTGCATAATCATGTGTCCGCCGACAAACAGGAGCAGGCCGAAGGCAATCCAGTAGTCCACGACCGAAATAAAGCGGTAGGCCCACTGACCGAGCGCCCAGCCGATCACCGGCATGACGGCTTGAAAAACCCCGAATGCCGCGCCGATGAGCAATGCCTGGCGTGCTTTCAGGTTTTTTATTGAAATGCCGCTCGTAATGGATACGGCAAAAGCATCCGTTGCCAGTCCGAGCGCAATTAGAAAAATGGAAAGCAGCGGCATTGTTTGGTTCCGTCTGGTTGTTTCCCGAATCGATTTAAACCCTGAAACGGGTGAAAAACCGATCCGTCTGATGCCCGAATGAGACAGGATATGCTCAAAAGCGGCAAGGACGAATTCCCGCCGGCGGGCGAAAAAAATACCGCGGAATGTAACTTGCTATTCCATCTCTATTTTCCTAGCGTAACGATGCCGAAGTTTTAAATTTTATTTTTTAACGATTAAACGAAAGGGAAAAGTATGGACGTTTCAGTGATTCCGGGGATTTGGTGGATTGCACCGATTACCTCCGTGATGGCGTTGGTTTTTGCCGTCTATTTTTACAAAAAAATGATGGGGGCGAATGAAGGAAACGCCACCATGATTGAGATTGCGGGCCATGTCCGTGAAGGTGCGATGGCCTATCTGGTGCGTCAGTACAAGGTGGTGGCACTGGTTTTTCTGGTTCTGCTCATTATTCTGCAAGTGCTTGCCTTTATGGGAGTTCAGAATCCGTTTGTTCCTATCGCCTTTTTGACTGGCGGCTTTTTCTCCGGACTTTGCGGGTTCATCGGTATGAAGACGGCGACGGCCGCCTCCTCGCGCACGGCACAGGGCTGTTCTGAAAGCCTGAATCGCGGCCTGCAGGTCGCCTTCCGTTCCGGCGCGGTGATGGGTCTTGTGGTGGTCGGTTTCGGTCTGCTCGACATTTGTATCTGGTACTGGGTTCTCGACAAACTGGTTTACACACAGGCCAACATGACCAACGGCTGGAGCATGCTCGGTATGACCTTCGTTCCGGCGGGCAGCACCGTTGTGGATAAACTGGTTGCGATGACCACCACCATGATCACCTTCGGGATGGGCGCCTCCACGCAGGCCCTGTTCGCCCGCGTCGGCGGCGGTATCTACACCAAGGCGGCTGATGTCGGCGCTGACCTCGTCGGTAAAGTTGAAGCCGGTATTCCGGAAGACGATCCCCGCAATCCGGCCACCATCGCCGACAACGTCGGTGATAACGTGGGTGACGTCGCCGGGATGGGTGCCGACCTTTACGAATCCTATTGCGGTTCAATCCTCGCCACCGCCGCGCTGGGCGCGGCCGTCGGCGCGCACCACGCCCTCAAGGCGATCAAAGCGGGCGGTTTCGAAAACGCTACGGAGGCGCTGGCCGCTAACAGTACGGAAGTCGCGGCGGCTGTTCAGCAGGCCGTCGGACTGGTTACAGCCCCGATGGTTGTGGCCGGTATCGGCACGCTTCTCTCCATCATCGGGATGTTTCTGGTTCGCTGTAAAGAAGGTGCCACTCAGAAAAACCTGCTCAAAGCGCTGCTGACCGGTACGCTCAGCAGTTCCATTTTCATTGTGCTGGCGCTGGTCGGCATGTGGCTGGGCGGAATGATTGCCGGCGGCATTGTGCTGGCCGTCATTTCGGGTCTTGCCGCCGGGGTGATCATCGGGCAGGCCACGGAATACTACACCTCCGATGAATACAAACCGACCAAAGGCATTGCCGGTCAGGCTGTTATGGGGCCGGCCACCGTCATCATCGACGGTCTGGCGACCGGCATGTACTCCGCAGGCATTCCGGTCATCACCATTATCGCTGGCATTATCTGCGCCTTCGGGTTTGCGGGCGGATTTTCCGACATGTCCATGGGACTCTACGGCATCGGCTTTGCCGCCGTCGGGATGCTCGCCACCCTTGGCATCACGCTCGCAACCGATGCCTACGGTCCGATCGCCGACAACGCGGGCGGCAACGCCGAAATGGCGCACCTGCCTCCGGAAGTGCGTGAACGCACCGATGCACTCGACTCGCTCGGCAACACCACCGCCGCCACCGGAAAAGGCTTCGCCATCGGTTCCGCCGCGCTGACCGCCATGGCGCTGCTGGCCGCCTATATCGAAGAAGTCAAAATGTGGATCGGCAAGCTTGCCCACGAAGGAACCTTTATGGGCTTTACCGCCAAAGAAGCGAAATGGGCCGACCTGATGCAGTTCGTTGACCGTTTCGAGCTGCACATCATGAACCCGCTGCTCATTTGCGGTCTGTTCCTGGGCGGCATGATGGCCTTTGTCTTCTGTGCTATGACCATGAAGGCCGTCGGTCGTGCCGCCGGTTCGATGGTTGAAGAGGTCCGCCGTCAGTTCAAGGAATTCCCCGGCATCATGAAGGGCACACAGAAACCGGATTATGCCCGCTGCGTTGCGATTTCCACCAAAGGCGCGCAGAAGGAAATGCTGGTCCCGTCGCTGATGGCCATTATTGTTCCGGTTGTTACCGGTCTGATTCTCGGCGTACCGGGTGTCATGGGGCTGCTCGCAGGCGGACTCACCACCGGTTTCGTATTGGCCACCATGCTCAACAACGCGGGCGGTGCCTGGGATAACGCCAAGAAGCATATCGAACGCGGAGCCTTCGGCGGCAAGCGCCTGCCGGACGGCAGCAAGAGTCCGGTGCACGGCGCGGCGGTGGTCGGCGATACCGTCGGCGATCCCTGCAAGGATACCTCCGGCCCGTCGCTCAACATTCTGATCAAACTCATGACGATGGTCAGCGTGGTCTTCACGCCGGTTGTTGTGAAGTTTGCGCCCGTTGTGCAGGAATTCCTGCACATCGCCACCAAATAAAACGGCCCCGCCGTTTTAGCCAAAGGCCGCTCCGGAATTGTCATAGTCGAGGCCGTAGCCGACGACAAATTCATTTCCGATTGAAAAACCCACGTAATCCGCCTCCATGTCCACAGCGCGGCGCGCTTTTTTGTCGAGCAGCACGCAGGTTCGCACGGAGTGTGCTCCGCGCTGAAGGAACAGGTTTTTGGCAAAGGCGAGGGTGCGTCCGCTGTCGAGAATATCGTCAACAATCAGTACGTCGGCTCCGTGCAGATTTTCGCCGGTATCGTGAACAATCCGGATGGTTCCGCTGGATTCAGTCGCGCTTCCATAGCTGGCGAGTGTGATGAAGTCGATCTGTGGATGCAGATTGTGCCGGGCAAAGCCCCTCACCAGATCGGCCAGAAAAATAAAACTGCCCCGCAGGACACCCAGCAGCAGCAGATTGCCGCCAGCGTACTGTTCGGAAATTTCATTATTCAGTGCCTGAACACGGTCCTGAATCTGTTCGCGGGTAAACAGCACGTTGCGGATGTGGTGAGGTTTCATAGGCTTTTTCCATTGATTTTCTGTTTTACAGAGCACAGATGAAACTGAACCATCATTTGTCCCGGAAATAAAGTACTCTTTTTCGACTTGCTTGTTTACGGCCCGGAGCGAGAACATGCGGGACATTGCCGATTGCCGATTGCCGAATGATGATTGCCGAATGCTGAATGCTGAATAACAGATAAAAGATAACGAATAACTGAAAACCATGAAAATCCGAACCCGTTTTGCCCCCAGCCCGACCGGTCATGTTCATATCGGGAACATGCGCGCCGCCATTTTCAACTGGCTTTATGCCCGCCATGCCGGAGGGAAGTTCCTTCTCCGCGTCGAAGACACCGACCGCGAGCGTTCGACCCCTGCGGCCATTAAAACGCTTCTCGAAGCGATGGACTGGCTGGGTCTCAATGTGGATGAAGCGCCGCTGTATCAATCCTCCCGGATGGATGCGCATCTCGCCGCCGCCCAGCGGCTGCTTGCCACCGGTCACGCCTACAAAGAAGACAAAGGCGGAACCGGGCAGGGCGAGTGCATCATTTTTAAAATGCCCGGTACGGATGTGGAATTCACCGATCTGGTGAAGGGGACGTTGCGCAAATCCGTCGCCGATATGGCCGACTTCGTGATCGTCCGCTCCAACGGTACGCCCGTATTTCACCTCGCCAATGTTCTCGATGATATTGAGCAGCGCATTACCCACATTATTCGCGGCGACGACCATGTTGAAAACACCTTCCGTCACATTGCCCTTTATCGGGCATTAGGCGCGCCGGTTCCGCATTATGCGCATTTGCCGATGATTGTTAACGCGCAGGGAAAGCCTTACTCCAAGCGTGACGGCGATGCCTTTGTCGGCGACTTTCAAAGCAAAGGCTTTTTCGGCGAGGCGCTGTTTAATTATCTCGCGCTGCTCGGCTGGTCGCCCGGCGATGATCGTGAAGTGATGACCCGCGACGAGATGATCGCCGCGTTTGATTTGACGACCGTTCGGTCTTCCCCCGCGCAAATGGATTTGCGCAAACTGCTCTGGATGAACGGCGAATATGTCCGCGCCATGCGTCCGGTAGAATTTGCCACCCTGTGCCGCGAAGAACTGCGATCCATTAATTTGGAAATCGGCGGAAATGCCGCCGCGATTTTTTCGCTTATGCAGGACCGTATCAAAATCCGCAGCGATGTGATTCCCGCCATGACCTTTTTCTGTACCGACGACTACGAATACGACGAAAAAGCTGTCGAGAAAAAGCTTCTCAAAGAAGGCGTTTTCCAAACCCTGGAAAAGATCGCCGACCTGTTCCAAACCCTGGAATCGTTTGACACGGAAACCGTCAACACCGCGCTTCACCAATTTGTGGAGCAGGGCGGATTAAAATTCGGTGACGTGATGCCGCCGCTGCGTATCGCGGTTTCCGGCCAGCAGTCCGGTCCCGATCTCGCGCCCGTCCTTTCGATTCTGGGCAGAGCCGAATCGATTTCCCGCATTCGTAAAACGATTGTCCGTTTCAATCCAACGTCCGGAAATCGACGCTGATGCGGCTGTAAACGGATATTTTTAATCCGTTTGATCTCGAAAGACGAAAGGCTCCTTGTCATAAATTGGACGGTTTTATTTTTGCCTGGTTTATGGAGATTAAAAAAAGATGAAAGTATTGCTTTTGACGAATGAATATCCGCCCAATGTCTATGGCGGGGCCGGGGTTCATGTGGAGTATCTGAGCCGCGAGCTGGCAAAACGGATGGAGGTGGAAGTTCGCTGTTTCGGAGATCAGCGTGATGATTCAAAGCCGCTGACGGTTCAGGGATCAACTTTGTGTGAAGACCGTTTTGCAGGGGCGGACAAGCGGATTCGTCCGGTTCTGGAGGCGCTGGCGCACAACGTGAATTTCAACATTAAACCGTCGGGCGCCGATGTGGTGCATTGTCACACATGGTATGCGCATTTCGGCGGCATTGCCGCTAAACTGGCGTATGGGATCCCGCTGGTGATCACCGTTCATTCTCTTGAACCGCTTCGTCCGTGGAAGCGTGAACAGCTCGGCGGCGGCTATGATTTTTCCAGTTGGATCGAAAAGACCGCGCTTGAAATGGCGGATGCCATTATCGCGGTGTCGAAGGAAACCCGTGCAGATATTCTGAATCATTTCAATGTCGATGAAAAGAAAATCAAAATGATCTATAACGGGATCGATACGGAACAGTATCACCGTGTCGCGTCGCGGGAGTGTTTTGCAAAATACGGTATCGACCCCGAAAAACCCTATGTGCTGTTTGTCGGACGCATTACCCGTCAAAAGGGGATTGTCCATTTGGTGAATGCCATCAGGCATATCGATCCGAATTGTCAGGTGGTGCTTTGCGCCGGCGCGCCGGATACGAAAGAAATCGCCGCCGAAATGCAGTCGGCGGTGGAAAAAGCGCGTGCGGTTCGCGACGGAATTAT
>JALOTS010000286.1 GCA_025457785.1 Pontiellaceae bacterium
ATCAAAAATAACAAGGCGGCTCGGCAGGGGCCGTGCAGAATGAGCGAGGTCATCCTGTCACACTCAAATGCGGGTTGCCTGCCTGTGCGGAGCACGCAGACGGGCGGCTCCGCTGTCTTGGTTTTTAAGCCAACAAGAGGTATTTAACTTTACAACAGACCTGCGGGAATGGTAGCGGATTCCCGGATGCACAGATAAACGAAAAAAATCAGTATGAAAAAACAACGATCCAATACGTCAACGCGCCCTCGTTCCCTTTCTCCGGTTGTATCTCTGATCAGCCTTGGCTGCGCAAAAAACACGGTGGACTCCGAGCTGGTTCTCGGTCGTTTTGTTGAAGAAGAATGGTTGATTGCCGAAGAACCTGCCGATGCGGATATCTGTCTCGTCAATACCTGCGGGTTTATTCAGGACGCACGGGAAGAAGCGGCGGGCGTTTTGCGCGAGCTGGAGGGGCTTAAAGCGTCCGGAAAACCTCATGCGGTCGTCGCGATCGGTTGTCTTGTGAAGCGCGTCGCCGATTGCCCGGAACTGGAGCCGTTTCTCCAAGCGGCGGATGCGCGTGTCACATTTTCCGATTACAGCCGGCTGCCGGAACTCTGCGCCGGGCTGCTCGGCAAAACGGTTGCGCCTTCCCCATCGGAAAGCTATAGCGAGTTTCTGCTCCGCCCGCGGCTGCGGCTGGGCTCGCCGCATACCGCCTGGTTGAAAATTTCCGAAGGCTGTTCAAATCCCTGTACGTTTTGCTCCATTCCGAAAATTCGCGGGGGGCAGCTCAGCCGTCCGATGGATCAGATTGTTTCCGAGGCGCATGCGCTGATAGATGCCGGTGCGGCGGAGCTGAATCTGATTGCGCAGGATACCACCGCGTACGGTAAGGACCGGGACGGCAAGCTTCATCTTCCGGAACTGCTGCGGAAACTGCGCGACGAAATCGAAGAGGATATCTGGTTCAGGCTGATGTACGCTTGTCCGCAGCACATGACGCGCGACGTGCTGGAGGTTTTGGCCTCCGATTCCCGCTTCTGTCATTACATCGACCTGCCTCTTCAGCATATTTCCGACCGGATGCTCCGTGCAATGGGTCGCGGCCTCACGAAAGTTCAAACTTTGGAAAAACTCGATCTGATCCGTGAAATCCTTCCGGATTGCGCTATTCGCACCGCCTTTATCGTCGGACATCCCGGCGAAACGGAAGAGGATTTTGAAGAACTGCTGGCCTTCGTGAAAGAGGGCCGCTTTACCCATGCGGGCGTTTTCGCCTATTCGGCTGAGCCGGGAACCCTTTCGGCCGGACGAACGGACAGCGTGCCGGAGCGTGTTAAAAAAGCGCGGCATGCCGCGCTGATGGAAGCGCAGCGCGAGGTGTCCGCCGTCCATTGTGCCCGGAAAATCGGAACGACGATTGATGTGATGATCGATGGGCTTGGCGAGGAGGGGTTGATCGGACGAACACAGTACGAAGCTCCGGAAGTGGACGGTGTCGTTTTCCTGCCGGAACGGGATGTCATTCCCGGCGATCGTTTGGATGTGACAGTGACCGGTGCGCTTGATTATGATCTTATTGCGGAGTGAATATGAAAAAAAACAAAGTCAGTTCCATTCTTCCTCTTGTTCTGGTCTGTGTACAACTCTTCAGCACCGCTGGTGTTTCTGCCCAAAACACGATGCCGTTGATTGTCGAAACGGAAGAACAGCATGACCGGCGAATGGCCTGGTGGCGCGATGCCAAGTTCGGCATGTTTGTGCATTGGGGCCTTTATGCAAAAGCGGCCGGAACCTGGAACGGTGAAGCTCCCGCAAAAGACCGGGATCAGCGCGGTGAGTGGATTCAAAACGCCATGAATATTCCCGCCGCTGACTATGCAGCACTCGCCGAAACTTTTAATCCGGTTGAATTTGATGCCGAAAAATTTGTTGAACTGGCTCTGGAGTCCGGCTTTAAGTACATCGTGATTACCGCCAAGCACCACGAGGGCTTTGCCATGTATCACAGCAAGGCCAGTCCGTTTAACATCTGCGATGCCACCCCGTTTAAGCGCGACCCGCTCAAAGAACTGGCCGATGCCTGTCAAAAAAAAGGGATGAAGCTCGGAATTTACTATTCGCAGGCGCAGGACTGGCATCATGCGGGCGGTGCCTGTCAGGAGGGCGGATGGGATCCAAAGCAGGCCGGCGATATGGATGAATATTTAAAAATCATCGCCGTGCCGCAGGTGAAGGAGTTGCTGACGGAGTATGGCCCGATCGCGGAACTGTGGTTTGATACCCCGGCAAAAATGACTCAGCCCCGCGCCGATTTGTTCAAGCCGCTGCTTGATTTGCAGCCCGGAATCATCGTCAACAACCGGCTGGGCGGGTCATACAACGGGGACATTAATACGCCGGAAGGTCATATTCCGGCAACCGGATATCCCAACCGGGACTGGGAAACCTGTATGCCGATGAATAATACCTGGGGCTATAAGAAGGATGAACCGTCCTACCGGTCTGCCGAAACATTGATTCGCAACCTGATTGATATCGCCAGCAAAGGGGGCAATTACCTGCTTAATGTTTCGCCAACCGATCAGGGCGCGATTCCCCCCGAACAGATCGAACGCCTGAAGGTGATCGGCGCGTGGCTGAAGGTCAACGGCGAAGCGATTTACGGCACTAAACCGACAATTTTTGGAGCCGAGTCCGGGGCCTATACGACTGACGAGCGGGATAAAAACGGTGCACCGGTTTTTAAAACCGACTGGAAATGGCGTTGTACAACGGGGCGCAACCGCATTTATCTCCATTTGTTTACGTGGCCGCAGGGCACCTTTACCCTGAACGATGTTCCCAATGTTATTACTAACGCCTGTCTGCTCGCCGACCCGGCACGGATGCCCCTGCCTGTCGAACAGCAGGGCGGTACGGTGGTGATTTCGCTTCCGGAAACAGCTCCTGATGCCATTGCGAGCGTGGTTGTTCTCGAAACCGGGGGCGATGTCGTTCGCCCGGTGTTCGAAAATTTATCGCAAACGGCAGAAGGGTCGCTGGAGCTTGGTGCCGAATTTGCTGCGCTTTTAAATGGCGGCGATCAGGCCCCCGCACTCAAATTTGAAGGTTCAAAAACCGGAATCACCTCCTGGACGCGGCCCGGTGATTATGCGGAATGGAATGCAAAAATTAAAATGCCCGGAAAATTCAGAGTTTTTCTGACTTATTCACGCGGTGTGAGCGAAAACAGCGCCGGCTTTTTGTTTTCCGCCGGAAACGAAACGCTCAGCGGAACGCTCGAACCAACCGAGGGATGGGGACGGTATAAATCCGCAGATGTCGGCACCTTGCTCATTCCGGAGGCCGGAACCGTGACGATCTCTCTTAAGCCGGTGGATTTAAACAAAACCTTCTGCAACCTCCGCTCGGTAATGCTGATTCCCGAAAAGGAATAGATTTTCCGTTTTTGAGAATTTACCGTTTTTCTTGATGCAAAAGATTTTACGAAAAAAGTTCCAATGTCAGGGAAAAAAGTACAGGGTTTCCTGCGTAAAGATTATTGAACGAAGGGGAATGCCGTACATTTAACCCAACTTCCGC
>JALOTS010000287.1 GCA_025457785.1 Pontiellaceae bacterium
AAGTCCGTAAAACAGGAAATCCTTATGAATAGAATACATGATCATAAAACCGCTCCCTCGATCCACCGTTGGAGCGCCTGCATCCAGCAAGGTCTGCCGGTTTTGGTGTGTCTTGCCAGCCTTTTGATTTCGGGATGTACCCAATTTATCGAAGACTTGGGTCAGGTCGGGCGTAGCTGCATCGCCCTTCCTGGGGGTAGGACTGTCGGCATGGCTGCCGTGAAGAATCTGACGGATCAGAACATGCTGGCCGACGTTGCCTGTTCGGCTAGGGACGGGGAGGTTCGCATAGCCGCCGTGAAGAATCTGACAGATCAGAACCTGCTGGCCGAGGTTGCCAGTTCGGCTACGGACAAGGATGTTCGCGCAGCCGCCGTGAGAAAGCTAACGTGCCAGTCGGTCTTGACCAGTATTGCCACCGAGGATAAAGACGCAGATGTCCGCAAAGCCGCTACGGCGAAACTGAAGGATCTAGACGGCTCAGTATTTTGAACAGAGTGGCCGGTGGCCGGGGTCAGTGGCCGTGGCCGGGGTCAGGTAACAGTTTAGCGGAATCCGGGCGGGGTTACGAGCTGTTGCGGAAAAGGGTCAGAACGCTTTTTTCGTCATTTCGATCCGGCGATAAGGTCAACCTCGGGGTTCTCGAAATCAGGCATCCGGTTTTCCGGACATCGGAAACTTTGCGTTTTTTCGTGGCTGAAAAGTCGCCCCCGTTCGGAACCCATCCTCATTGTAGGGCTGGAATGGTCACAGACCTTCCATCTGCGGCGCGAAGATCTATGACCATTCGCGCCCTGCAAACGTTTCAACCGATCGCCGAAGGCTCGGTTGCGGTGATTAATCCGCCGATTCGCCGCAAACTTTGCGGCGAATAAGCTTGCCGATGCGGCAATTAAGACTACTATTCGCCGCAAAAGGTGCGGTGATTATGCTTTATATCCATCAACTTAAAGAATGGCCCGATTTCCAGTGGGACTCCGGAAAACTGGCTCCATTGCTGGCATCGGTTCGCCACCGGCAGGGTCATCTGCTTGGCCAGATGAAGGCGCAGGGTTTCCGGCAGCGAGCCGAAGCCGGACTGGAAAACCTGACCGCTGAAATCGTTACGTCAAGCGCTATCGAAGGCGAAATGCTGGATGCCGGTCAGGTTCGCTCGTCGATTGCCCGCCACCTTGGAATGGACATTGGAGGCCTGCCGTCTGCCGCGCGTCATATTGACGGCATTGTTGAAATGATGCTCGACGCAACCCGGCGCTGTGATGGACCGCTGACTGAAAAACGCCTGTTCGCCTGGCATGCGGCGCTTTTCCCGACCGGCCGTAGCGGAATGCGTGATATCACCGTCGGCGCATGGCGAACCGGCCCAATGTACGTTGTTTCCGGCGGAATGGGTTATGAAAAAATTCATTACGAGGCGCCCGATGCGGAACGTGTTCCGAAAGAAATGGCGTCGTTCTTAAACTGGGTCAACTCCGAGTCCGATATGGATCCGGTTTTGAAAGCGGCGCTGGCTCACTTTTGGTTCGTCACGGTTCATCCGTTCGACGATGGTAACGGACGTATCGGGCGCGCGATTGCTGAACTGGCGCTGGCACGGGCGGATCAAACTCCTGAGCGGTTTTACAGCATGTCGTCACAGATCGAAGCTGAGCGGAAAGCCTATTATGCCGCGCTCGAATTCACGCAAAAGGGAACGACCGATATTACCCGCTGGATGGAATGGTTTCTCGAATGCCTGAGACGTTCGATTGAACGCGCCGAAGCAACGATCGCCGGAGTTCTGAAAAAAACACGTATCTGGGAAAAGGCCAACGAAGGTTCTGTCAACGCACGCCAAAGGATTGTTATCAACCGCCTGCTGGACGGATTCCAGGGAAACCTGAACACCTCGAAATATGCCAAGCTGGCAAAATGCTCCAGCGACACCGCCCTGCGCGATATCACTGAACTGCTTGACTGCGGCATTCTGGCGAAAAATCCCGGCGGGGGCCGTAGCACCAGCTACAGCCTGATTGATCCCGCCGCTTAAAAACGAAGGGGTCGGACACGGGTGTTTTTACGAATCAGCCAGGCGATGGCATATTTCTGCGGACTTCCCTTTTTCTGGAAGGACAACTCCTCCTCTGTTATCTCCAGCGCGGCTAATCCCCGCTGCACCAGACGCTCCGCCTCGGCGGTATCATGCTGAAGCATCTCCTCCCCGCTGAACGACTCTCTCTTGGCGGGAGCAACGATCTGATCCAGACAATCCACCAGCTCTTTCCGGAAGGACTCATCCCCAAAACACCAGCCGCGTCGGTTCTTCTTCCAGTTTTCATCAATCATCCAGGGTTTGGAACTCATCTGCATTTCCGCAACGCGCCGTGTCATCCGCTCCTGATAACTGCGGCGGCCCGCCGGAGTATCCCGGCGCCGGGGTCAGTCCTCGCAATCAAGCATCCGGTTTTCCAGACATCGGAACCTTTGAGTTTTTTGCGCTCTTTCGTGGCTGAAAAATCTCTCCCGTTCGGAACCCATCCTCATTGCAGGGCTGGAACGGTCACAAACCTTCCAGCCGCGGCGCGAAGGTCTGTGACCATTCGCGCCCTGCAAAAGTTTCAACCGATCAAGGCGTTATCCCTTGCAAGCCAACGCTGCAGTTCATCGATCTACGATCATCCGTCTTCATCTGCGGATAACCTTTCCAATGTTTGGAACTTTGGTGGTTTTTTGTGTTTTTCGCGGCCACCCTCTTTCCAATAGCCACGGACAGGAAAACTACTTCTTCTTTTTGTCCGCGCTGACTTTGTAGGGCGCGGGCGCTTCGCTGACGATGAGTGAGCGGCGATCAATCAGGTTTCCGGCAGCATATTTGTGGATAATGCTGGCGATAAGAGTTTGATAAGGCATCCCCTCCTCGGCGGCAGCGGCTTGAATATCAAAAAGGTCTTTGGCGGAAAGGCGGATGTTGATCCGCTTTTCTTTGCGCAACGTATTGCGTGCGGCCTCGCGGAGCATCGCCTTTTCCTCCGCCAGATTATCAACGGTTTTCCATTCTCCGCGCTCAACCGATTCGAGCAGTTCTTTTTCCTCGGCATCGAGCTTTGGGTCATCATTTATATTTTTCATAGCTTATCTCAAATATTTAGCCGTCATCTTCCGGCTAGGGATGATTGTCTTCAGAAAAAAACCGTCTTTGGTTTCAACTCGTGGAACCAGATAGACATACCCGTTAATATTCACGATTATAATTTTCTGCCCCGGATATTTCTCCTGATTCGGATGGTCTATGACATTCAACTCATCCTCCCGCTCCAGAATCTCAGCGACCTGTTCAAAACAGACACCGCGCATCTCCTTGAGTCAATCGTTCTTTTCCGGATTCCAGCCGATTCTTTTCACGCCGGAAAAGTATCAGTCTGTGTGCCTATTGTCAATGCTTAGTCTGCCTGCTGAATTCCCAGGAGACCAGGGTCACAGGAGACTAGGGTCAGGTCTGCACACTGAACATTAGGTTGACAGTGCTTCGTGGTGTAGTTCGTTTTTTGACTAAAAGGAGGTGTATCGATTTGGAATGCTTGGTAA
>JALOTS010000288.1 GCA_025457785.1 Pontiellaceae bacterium
CTGCAGGTATCAGTCCGGTTACACGTTTTCCCGACTTTTCAATCCGGCTCACCTCGCAGTTGAGATGCACGTTAATGCTCAGTTCCTCCATCAGCCGGCCCAAACCGCGAGCGATCCCGTACATTCCGCCTTCCACATACCAAAGATCATGCCGCATCTGAACGGCCGGCAGACAATTCATAAATCCGGGCGCGTCATAAGCGGAAGATCCGACATATTTGATAAAAAATCCGAACATATCGCGCAGATGCGGGTCGCGAATACGCCCGGCGACTCCGCCGTGCATGGAATGCCAGAAATCGAATTTCATGAACGGCCCCATTCCGTAAAACCGCAGAATTCCGCCGGCGGTATCGAGTCCTTCCTTAAAATATCCGGAGTCAATCAAATCATACTGCCTCGCTGAATAGCTCAGAAAATTGCGGATTTCGTCCGCAGAGCCGGGGGCGATGCGTTCGGCTTCGGCATCCATTTTTTCCGGATCCGGATGCAGATTGATCACAGTTCCATCATTAAAGAAACTCCGCCAGTGAGGCCGAATCCGGCGGATGGAAATATAATCGGCCATTTTTCTGCCGGACCGTTTAAAAAGCGCATCAAACAGGTGCGGCATCGTCAGAATAGAGGGTCCGAGATCAAAAGTATAGCCCCCGGATTGCAACAGAT
This sequence comes from Pontiellaceae bacterium, assembly GCA_025457785.1. Taxonomy (GTDB): domain Bacteria; phylum Verrucomicrobiota; class Kiritimatiellia; order Kiritimatiellales; family Tichowtungiaceae; genus Tichowtungia. The sequence continues at coordinate 667 of JALOTS010000288.1, forward strand.
TCAGTTTGCCGCCGATCTGCCCGTTTTTTTCGTACACATCAACAGTATATCCCGTTTGCGCCAGAGAAATCGCCGCAGAAATACCGCCAAGTCCCGCCCCGATCACCGCAACTTTCCTGCTTCTTTTTTTCATTATCAAGCTCCTGAAGGCCTTTTTTATGAAAAGACTCTACTTGCGCACGTCGAACCGGTTTTTTAAAATGGCGCCCGTACCGGCGTTGGTTGCAAACGCGGTATAGCGCGCCAGCCAGCCGGCGGTATAACGCGGCGCAGGTTTTTTCCACGTTTTTTTGCGTTCGGCGAATTCGGCGTCGGAAACCGCGGCATTCAATGTGCGGTTCGGAATATCGATCTGAATCATGTCTCCGTTTTTGAGCAGGCCGATCGGCCCGCCTTCCGCCGCCTCGGGCGAAATATGGCCGATACACGCGCCGCGCGTTCCGCCGCTGAACCGTCCGTCGGTAATGAGCGCAACACTTTCGCCCAGCCCCTGCCCCATAATATAACTGGTAGGTGCGAGCATTTCCTGCATACCGGGGCCGCCTTTAGGACCTTCATAACGGATCACAACCACATCGCCCGCTTTGACTTTTCCGGCCAGAATGCCTTCACAGGCCTCTTCCTGTGATTCAAAAATAACCGCCGGCCCGGTATGCACCAGCATCTTCGGGTCAACGCCGGCGCTCTTCACCACCGAGCCTTCCGCCGCAATATTTCCGTGCAAAATGGCCAGCCCGCCCTTTCTGCTGTAGGCGTTTTCAATTTTATGAATGCACTTTTCATTCTGAATGGCCGCCCCGGCGATATTTTCACCGATCGTTTTTCCGCTAACCGTCGGACAGTCAAGATGAAGCAGTCCGTCGATTTTACTGACTTCTCCCAGAATCGCGCTGATGCCGCCTGCGGCATGAACATCTTCAATATGAAAACCGGATGAAGGAGACACCTTGCAAATATTCGGCGTGATTTCCGAAAGACGGTTAATGCGGTCGAGGTCGTAGCTGATTCCCGCTTCGTTGGCAAGCGCCAGCGTATGCAGAACCGTATTGGTGCTTCCGCCCATCGCCATATCCAGCACAAAAGCGTTATCCACGGAAGCCAGAGTAATCACCTCACGCGGCTTCGGGCCGTTGGCAAGCGCCATTTCAACGGCGCGTTTCGCCGCAGCCTTCCACAATTCGAGACGGGCAGAATCGGTGGCCAGCAGGGTGCCGTTGCCCGGCAGCGCCATTCCGATGGCTTCGCAAAGACAGTTCATGGAGTTGGCGGTAAACATTCCGGAGCAGGAGCCCGCGCCCGGGCAGGCATTGCATTCCAGTTCCGTCAGCTCCTCTTCGCTGATTTTGCCCGCCTTAAACTGAGCGACCCCTTCGAAAACGCTGATCAGATCAATGACCTTCCCGTCGGCTTTATGCCCCGCAGCCATCGGACCGCCGCTGGCAAAAATCGTCGGGATATTGCAGCGAACCGCGCCCATCAGCATGCCGGGAATGATTTTATCACAGTTGGGAATACAAATCATCGCATCAAAACCGTGGGCCTGAATCATCGTCTCGACGCTGTCGGCAATCAGCTCGCGGCTGGGCAGAGAAAATTTCATCCCCTCGTGGCCCATTGCAATCCCGTCACAAATGCCAATCACATTGAACTCGCGCGGCGTGCCGCCCGCTTCGCGGACGGCATCGCAAATAATCCGGCCCACCTGATTGAGGTGAACGTGCCCGGGAATCACTTCGTTAAAGGAGTTGCAGACCGCAATAAACGGTTTTTCAATATCTGCGCGGGTCAGACCGGTGGCATACATCAGACTGCGGTGGGGCGCGCGTTCGATTCCTTTTTTTACTTTGTCGCTATTCATATAATCTCCTTTAACTTCCCTGGTTCAACCTGCGGGCCTCCGCCCGGAAAAACACTGCGCATCATAACGACCTAACCGCCCCGAAGAAACGAAAATTCAATCCAAACTCAACGATAGTTAAAAAGCTGATCGGGCGTACAGGCCGCTCCGGTTGCGGAAGAAAAAGCATTCACAATTTTGTCCTGAATATGGCGGGTCAACCGACGGCCCCTGCGGCCTTTCTGCACCTGTTTGTGGGTCAGCCCTTCCTTCGATGCCGCAACCAGATCATGATTTTTCAATCCGCGTTCTTCCATGAGCGCATCTAACGGTTGTACGCCCAGCTCAAGTTCATTGTCATTCATAGGTTCTGCTCCAGGACTTTATCGACGGCCGTCAGGACGGTTTTCACATCGGTCATTGCGTTGAGATGCTGCAGAAGGTCGCGGCGGCCGCGCAGTCCTTTGATATATTGCGCGAGATGCGGACGGAAATGCAGGCAGGCCGCCTGTTCCGGAACATACTTCGTTTTGCAGCACCGCCCCTGCGCGGTGGCCGTCGTCATTTCAACCAGCCGGAGCAGGTGCGTTTCGATCACCTTTTTCCGGTTTTCAAGAGAGGGCAAAACCACCTCCTGATTTTTCCAGACGTTGGAAATCTGATTAAACAGCCACGGATTGCCGACCGCACCGCGCCCGATCATCACGCCATCGACGCCGGTCATTCTAACCATCTCGGTTGCATCCTCCGGCCTGATCACCCCGCCGTTTCCAATGACTGGAATTTTTAGAGCCTGCTTGATTTCGGCCAGCTTTTCTAAATCGACGTCGCCCTTATGAAAGTTACAAGCATAGCGCCCGTGAACCGCAATCATGTCCGCGCCCGCATCTTCCACCATTCTGGCAATCGTCAGATGATCCGGAAATGCCGGGCTGAAACCGATGCGGGTCTTTACACTGACCGGCAGCGACACTGCCTTTTTCACGGCCCGGACAATCTCGCCGATCTGTTCCGGCTCTTTCATCAATGCGGCCCCCGCGCCGCGCCGGACGACTT
>JALOTS010000289.1 GCA_025457785.1 Pontiellaceae bacterium
TTCAGGTTTCTTTTCGGATCAAATCGTTTCGCTCATTATCATTTGGCATTGGCTGTATTTTTCTTAGTGTAGGCATAATCTATATTGTGATGTACCTTGACGGAAAAGGGGTTGAATGGCATCCCGCATTTTTGTTTCTAGGTTTATTTTTTGGGGGAATTGCGATGGTTGTTAACTCATGTCGCGAGCGCTTCCGTTTGGTTCGGCTTAATAGGATTGTTGAAAGAAAAGGATTTCCTCGTCAGTAAATAATGCAATGTATATATCTAACCATCGCCTGCACTCTATCGCTCGCAAGCTCGCTCAGAGAAAGGCGGAACGTCTGGGATAAGATAAATATAATGAAAATGAACTTTTTACTCAATTTCGTGCTCTTCGCTTTTCTCGTGGGGTGCTCAAAAACAGAGAACGAATATTCTGACTACACGCCTTATTCTGTTGAATTGAAAGAAAAAGCCATACAAGGAGACCCTGCAGCACAAGATGCATTGGGAGGGGCTTACTTTGCCGGATTTGGTGTTGATAAAGATTATGAGCAGGCCGTGAAGTGGTTTGAAAAAGCAGCGAATCAGGGGTTTGTTGACGCTTATTTCAGTTTGGGTGTTTGTTATGGTTTTGGTACAGGTGTTTCCCGTGATACGGAGCAAAGTATGAAGTGGTACCATAAAGCTGCGGACCTTGGGCATGCGCAATCACAATGTTCATTAGGTGAAGCTTACTACGACGGTATAATTGTTAAGCAAGATTATCAGCGGGCAGCAGAGTGGTTTGCCAAGGCTGCTAAGCAGGGATATGGCCAGGCACAATATTACATGGCGCGTTCTTATGTTAGTGGCAATGGCGTTCCATTGGATTTTATAGAGGCCTACGCGTGGGCACTTCATGCTAGTGAGAATGGATATCCAGCAGCCAAAGAAGTGTTAGATGAAAAACTTCTCCCTGAGGATATTAAAAAAGGTCGTTCTCGATCCAAAAAGTTAACGTGGGAATATCGTCTAAAGGCAAATAAACATGAATTGAAGTGAAAATCCCAACCATCGAATTCACTCTATCGCTCGCAAGCTCGCTCAGAGAGAGGCGAAACGTGCGGAGATATAGAACAGGGGAAGGTGGCAGTGTACACATCTGTTCATTTTGGGGAAAAAGGTCTGCCTGCCATTGTGTCCTTGTTCATTTTCCGCCCTTTTTCCCGTCCGCAGTCATCTGCACCTTCTGGGCATTTGCATTCGGGTCAGCCGGGCGATACAGCAGATGGAGCGGTCGAAAGAAGATGTGTGGTAAAATAAAAGAGTCCGCAGTGAGTATGTACGAATGGCCGGTTCCAACGGTTGGAAAGCCCTTTTCCCGATCAACGCATGCGAAGGCGGTGGAAACGGACGGAATACAGCGAGTAAAAGATTTCGTCAGCGGGACGGTTTATTGTTCGTAAAGAATCTGCTCAATCCGGTGCAGTTCCTCGCCGGTCAATGCACGGTGATTGACGATGGCGGCGTTTTCAATGAGCTGTTCCGGGCTGCTGGCGCCGATGAGTACGGAGGCAACCGGCTTCATGCGTAAGACCCAGCAAAGCGCCATTTGCGCCAGCGTCTGGCTGCGGGCTTGCGCGATGTCGTTCAACCGCTGGATGGTGTGGACGAGCGCGGGTGTGATGCGCGCCGCGTCCAGACAGGTTCCCGGCGTGGCGGCGCGTGAGCCTGCCGGGATGCCGTTAAGGTAACGCCCGGCGAGAAGACCCTGTGCCAGCGGACTGAAGGCGATACAACCGGTGCCGGTTTCTTCCAGGACTTGGAAGAGTCCGTGTTTTTCAGCGTAGCGGTCGAACAGATTGTAACACTGCTGGTCAATCAGGCAGGGGGTGTTCATCTTTTTGAGAATAGCAATGGCCTGGCGTGCATATAAGGTTTCATAGTTTGAAATACCGACGTAGAGGGCTTTGCCCTGCTGAACAACCGAAGCCAGTGCGCCCATCGTTTCTTCGATCGGAGTTTCAGGGTCATGGCGGTGGTGATAATAGATATCGACATAATCCAGTTGCAGCCGTTTCAGGCTTTGGTTGAGGCCGCAAATCATGTGTTTGCGCGAGCCCCAGTTGCCGTAAGGTCCGTTCCACATGTGGTGCCCGGCCTTGGTGGAGATAATCAGTTCGTCGCGGTGAGCTGCCAGATCGGAGCGCAGAATTTTCCCCATATTTGTTTCGGCGGCGCCGCCGGGCGGGCCGTAGTTGTCGGCCAGATCGAAATGGGTTATGCCAAGATCAAACGCGGTACAGGCCAGCGCACGCTGGTTTTCAAACGGGGAGCGTTCCCCGAAGTTGTGCCACATGCCGAGGGACACGGCGGGCAGTTTAAGGCCGCTTGTGCCGACGCGGTTGTAACGCATGGTTTCATAGCGGTGAGACGAGACGGTGCGGTTTGTGGTTCCCATAATTTTTCCTTAGATCGTTTTGACGGATTCCCGCTCGACCAGCGTGTGGGGAATCACCTGTTTTCGAACGGGGGCGCCGGGATTCTGAATCCGGCTGAGAATCATTTTCGCCCCTTCTGTGCCCATCAGCGTGCGGTCGATGTGAATCGTGGTCAGCGGCGGGCAGGTGTTTTGCGAAAATCCGGTGTTGTCGAATCCGGTCATGCTGACCTGTTCCGGAACCCTGATTCCGGCGGCCTGCAATTGATACAGAATATTGGCGGCCATGTCGTCGTTTACGGTGCATACGGCCGTGATTGGATCGGGACGATTCAGACGGAGGATAATTTCACGAACCGCGTCTTCCGTGGTTTGAACCTGAATGGTTTCAGCGCAGGAGTCCAGTTCAAGCCGCCGGGTTTCCGCTTCAAATCCCTGGCAGCGGGTGATTTCGTTATAATTGTCGGTGCAGTGGCGGATCATCAGCATCCGCCGGTGGCCTTTATTATGGAGATAAGCGGTTATATCAACCATGGCGCGGAAGCCGTCGGAGGTGATGGAATCGACTGCGGCGCCGGGCGCGTCAGTGTCGAGAAGCAGAAAGGGCAGCGGTGTTTTGCGTAATCGCTGGTTAAATTCGTCGGGACATCCGCCCATGAGAATCACTCCGTCAACACTGCCTTCGCGAATGAATTTGGGCAGGGTCTGCTGTTGAGTGGAAATGTCATATCCGGCCAGCAGCAGGTTGTGATTGGCTTGAGTCAGCTCTTCTTCGAGACCGCCCATCATTTCGGCGTAGAAAATATCGCGGAAGATGTGTGCGCAGGAGGGATAAAAGAGAATGCCGATGGTTTCGGTTCTGCGGCTGCGGAGATTCCGGCCTGCCGAGCTGGGGAAATAGCCCATTTTTTGGCAGGTTTCACGGACCCGTACTTTGGTGGCTTCGCTGATTCTGCCGCGTTCATTCAGTACGCACGACACCGTTGCAATTGAGCACTCGGCGGCCTTGGCGACATCTTTAATATTGGGTGGATTTGGATTCATAATTATGCAACCGGTTAATTTTCGGAGTGGTGTTTTTGATCAGCGGCGATCATCGACTTTCAAAGCAAGTTATCCCTTCCCGCGACCGGCACGACCTGCACGA
>JALOTS010000290.1 GCA_025457785.1 Pontiellaceae bacterium
ACAAACAAAGTCGCCAGCCCCATACTGCATCCATTGATGGCATTGCTGGTGACGGCCAGCGTCGGACACATGCCGAGCAGCAGAATAAAGGTCGGGTTTTCTTTGAAGATCCCTTTGGTGAATTCTTTGAATAAATTCATGTTAGTTCCCGGTTGTCAGTTAATGGCTATCGGTTAAAAGTGACTTGCTGTTTTGTGCAAAGGTTTCGGCAACAGTAAAAACGGCATCGCCGACGGCGCGGCTGGTGATGGTGGCCCCGGTGACGGCATCGAGGTCGCCGCCGTCTTTTTTAACGGCCCACGGGGTTTGCCCCGCAGCGGCTTTCATACCGGCGAACTGGTCGAGAATACGGTTGGGCGGAAGCCCGGTTTCTTTTTTGCCGGCGAGAATCCCGGTAAGGGTTTTTTCGCGGGTGCGACTGCAGACCACGGTTCCGAGGCCGGGTGTTTCGGTTTGTTTGGTGACCAATACAGTGGTAATCGTCCCGTCCGGTTGCAGTCCGGCGAGTACGGTGATTTCACCTCCATAACCCTTATTCGAAACGGTTTCGCCGACAAAACCAACGACGGCACCGTCTTTCCGGGCAACGTAAAAGGTAACCTTCCCGACTTTGACCGCTTCTTCGACGGGCTGATTGTCAAAAGCGGGCAGAACCTCGCTCAGCGCCGAATTTGTTTTTTGCTTCAAGGCGGCGGCAATCGGCTCTTCTGTCTTTAAATAGACCCACGCCAGCAACGTGGAGGCAACGCAGGAGATCAGTCCCAGTCTCACCACCAGCGGGGTTATTTTTACGTTATCATTGCTCATTGAGCCGCCTCCTTTTTAATGCGGATATAACCGAAGGGTTTGCCGATAGTGTAGCGGTCGATCAGCGGAGTAAGTGCATTCATAAAAAGGATGGAGAAGCTGACCCCTTCGGGATAGCCGCCCCAGATGCGGATGACGCTGGTGATGATGCCGCAGCCGCACCCGAAAATCAGTGCGCCGTTCGCGGTCATTGGTGAGGTGACCATATCGGTTGCCATGAAGAAAGCTCCGATCATCAGTCCACCGGCGAGAACGTGGTAGAGCGCGGGCGGAGTCATTTCGGGATTCACATAATGAACGAGACCGGAAATGAGAGCCACGGTTCCGATGAAGGAGGCCGGAACCTGCCATTTGATCAGTTTGCGGACCAGCAGGAACGCGCCGCCGATCAGCAGGGCGATTGCAGAGGTTTCGCCAAGACAGCCGCCGACGTTTCCGATAAACAGATCATTAATCGACGCAATGGCGGCGCCTTGTGCGCCCAGCGGGGTTGCGCCGGTCATGGCTTCGCAGGCGAAAAACCGGCCGGCCTGCGGCGCGACCCATGAAGTCATCAGTTGAGGGAACCCGATCAGCAGGGCGACGCGGGCGACAAGCGCGGGGTTGAAAGGATTATAGCCCAGTCCGCCGAAAATCTGTTTGCCGAGACCGATCGCGAGCAGCGAGCCGAGGATACAGATCCACCACGGTGCGCCTGCCGAAAGGTTCATTGCCAGCAATAATCCGGTCAGCGCGGCGCTTCCATCCTTCCATGTACTGGAACGTTTGACGCACTTATTCCAGATTTCTTCGACGGCGATACAACCAAGGGTGCAAAGCACCATTACTTCCAGTGCGGCCAGCCCGAAAAACCAGACGGCGGCCAGAGCCGCAGGCATCAGGGCGATAAACACCTGCACCATGATTTTCGAAATCGTCTCGCCGCCGCGAATGTGCGGCGAATTACTCACAACCAGTTTGGCCGCGTCGGGGAGAGTGATTGCGGCCGGCGGCGGTGCACCGGTGGCGGGTGTAGATGGGGTTGCTAAATCTGTGTTCATCGTTATCGTCCTTTTACTGTCCTGTCTAACGTGCAGTGCAGGGCAGGCTTCTCTCTGTCCCGGGAGTCTGTGTCTTTTGCGCAAGCAGGGAAACACACGCTCCCGAATACGGGAAGCGTGCAGTGCACAACATTTAATACTTCTCCCATTACTTTTCTCATCTTTGCATCTTCGCGTCTTCGCGTCTTCCCCGTCACGCGCCGCTTCTACTTCTTCTGCTGCTTGCGCCGGGCCGCCATGATTTCCGCTTTGGCCCGCTTGAAGTGCTGGTTGAGCGGACGGTGCGCCGGACAACTGTAACTGCATGATCCGCACTCAATACAGGCCAATACGTTCAGTTGTTCGGCCCAGTCAAACCGCTCGTTTTCAACCGCCTGACTGATGGTGGCGGGCAGGATATCCATCGGGCAGCACTCGACACAGCGTCCGCACCGGATGCAGGGTTCCGACGTGTACTGTGAAACCTGCTCCGCCGGAATGAGCAGAATGCCCGACGTGTTTTTCATAACGGTCACATCGAGCGAGTTCTGCGCAAACCCCATCATGGGCCCGCCGAGCAGCAGTTTGGCGGGCTGATATTTCACGCCGCCTGCCAGTTCAATCGCTTTTGAAATCGGCGTGCCGAGGCGGAATCTCCAGTTTCCGGGGTTGACGAGCGGCTCGCCCGTAACCGTGGTGATCCGTTCAATGGAAGGTCGTCCCTGAATAACGGCCTCGGCAACTGCGGCGGCGGAGGCGACATTTTGTACGACACAGCCGACATCCATCGGCAGTCCGCCGATCGGAACTTCGCGCCCGGTCAGCGCATAGATCAGTTGTTTTTCTGCGCCCTGCGGATAATTCACATGCAGACCCTGCACGGTGACATTGTATTTCCCGGCCAGCTCACCGAGTTTGGCAATGGCATCGGGTTTATTCTCTTCGATCCCGATCACTGCACTCTTCAACCCCAATATGCGGGCAAGAATCGCTGCGCCTTGCAAAACCTCCTCCGGCTGTTCCACCATCAGGCGATGATCAGCGGTTAAATAGGGTTCGCACTCCGCACCGTTCAAAATGAGCGTATCAATCGGTTTGGTCGGCGAGAGTTTAACATGTGACGGAAATCCCGCGCCGCCCATTCCGACAATTCCGGCATCGGCGACACGCTGTTTAAGAACGGACGGTTCCGCGTTCTGCCAGTCTGGAATCGGCTCCATGCAGTTGCCCCAGGTGTCCTGACCATCGGCGGTAATTTCAATGGACGGAACGCTGATACAGGCCGGACCGGGACATTTTTCGAGAGCAGTGACGGTACCGCTGGTCGGCGCGTGCAGCGGGACGGAAACGAATCCGGCGGCTTTGGCGAGCAGGTCACCCTTTTTAACAACATCGCCTTTTTTGACGGTCACTTCCGGCGGAGCGCCGATATTTTGATGAACAATAACCGTATATTTAGCCAGCAGCGGCGCGTTCTGAACCGCTTTGGATGCCGAGAGGGCTTTGCTGTCGTTCGGATGAACGCCGCCCTTGAACTTGCGGGGTTTATCGCTCATTTCGAAACTCCTTCGTATGCGCCTGCGGCATGTTTTGAGGCCAGCCGCAGAGCAGTGGTCGGGCAGGCGGCTTTTTCAACAAGATCAGGCAGCGGCGGACTGTTGTAATTGGCAGCCACCAGAAAGCCCTTAACGACCATTTGTTCTTCACTG
>JALOTS010000291.1 GCA_025457785.1 Pontiellaceae bacterium
ATTATTACTTTATCTGATCCCGGCAGTTTTCCTGAGAGAATCAGCTTCGTGACCGCATCCCCGGATGTTCTGACCAGCTTCGCGGCGGCAAACAGTTGGCTGAGAACCGCGTTAGCCGGCATCGCTTTGAGTCCCGAATCCGGATCCACCAGTACGCTGACTTTATCCACCGCATTGGTGCATGCTCTGACTTTTGCGATCAGCGGGTTGAGATTTCCACCAAGCAATGCAACGATGGCCGGATCCTCAAGATACGTCAGAATGGCCGAAAGATCACTTTGAGCCGCCGTGAGACTTACCAGAGCATCCTCAGGGGATGCCTTCCGGTAATTCATCGCCGCATTAATCATGTTGGTTTTCCCTGAAAAAAAGCGGTCGCTGATATCCTGTATGCCGGCCGCTTGTACGGGAAACAGTGCTGTCGTGAGCACCAGCGCCGCCAGTATGGCGACAGCGCGGTTCGTCCTTGTTTCCATAACGTTAACCTCCTGATTAAGCAACCTGCCCGCAGAGCGGTTCCGGGCACACGCCCGGCAATCGGCAAAAACGGGACAGTTCTGCCTGTTTTTCGTCTGCGCTACTCCTTCTGAAAATAAAATGCAAGCGTAAATATTAAGCTTGATTAACAGGAGAAGCGCTGGCTTCATTCGGGGCCGGGGTGTGCAGGCGTACATCCGCCGGTCTGAATGTATGCAAAGCAACCGGAGACGGCGGTTATGAAAAGAATGCGAATGACCGCATTTTTAGCGGGGTTACTTTTCACTTTTGTTGTCGCGGAGTTTTTTTTCTTCAGAAACCCGCATGGTGAAACTTCGGGTCAACAGCACCCGATGCCGGTTCAACCCGGATCAGTGGAAATGAAACCGGCGCAACCCTCTGCGGCATTTCCGATGACGGAGCCTGCGATCCCGATACAGGAAGATTCTTCCGGGGTGACGGCCCGGAATCCTGCAAAACCAATCATTCAAACAAATGACGACGAATACCGCCTCATCGAAGAGGCCTGCACGGTAACAGCTCCGATGAGCGGATTTCTGGATAATGGTGAAGAACAAAAGGCGATCTGTGAGGCCCGTAAGCTGCTGGAACATCCCAATCGCGAAGTCCGTATGGCAGTTGTTCAGTCTCTGGATTGGATCGGACTTCCCGCTGCCATGGAGCTGGCAAAAATGATCGACGATTCCGATGCGGAAATCCGGAGCAATGCACAGGATGCTTTCTGGAGAGCACTGGATGATGCGGATAATCCCGGCCTGAAACGGGATCTTTTGGCGGAAGCTTTGCACTCGAATGAACCCGATGTGCGCACAAAAGTATTGGAGGAACTGATTTTTCTGCCGGACAACCTCTCGTTCGAAACAATTGCTTCGGCTTTAAATGATCCTGACGAAGCGATTGCTGAACTGGCCCGCGAAAAAGCCTTGTTTGTCAGCGGTGAAGAGTTTGAAACGCTCGGGCAGGCGATGAAATGGTTTGCGGAGAACAAGAACCTGCTGGAGTCAGAATAATGTTTTCCGGGAGGATGGCGCATGTCAGTTTTGAGTTTCACTTTCATTGACACACAGGGCGATTATGGCAAACTCAGATTCCGGATCGGGCTGCGTCGCGCCGGATCTTATCGTTCACACGGGTAATATGTTATGTTTAAGAGAACAAGTCGAAAAATCAAAATGCTTTTCCCAAAAAAGCGAACCGTTGATTTTGTTATCTGCGGCACTCAGAAGGGCGGAACGTCCGCCTTAAATACCTATTTGAAAGAGCATCCTGAAATTTGTATGGCGGACAAGAAGGAGGTTCATTTTTTCGATAATGAAGAATATTTTTCCAACGGCAAACCTGATTATTCCAGATATCACGCCTGGTTCAGTCCCAAAAAATCACATGTGCTTCTGGGTGAGGCGACTCCTATATACATGTACTGGCATGACTCACCGAGAAGAATTTGGGAATACAATCCTGATATGAAACAAATTGTGGTATTAAGAAATCCAATCGAAAGAGCCTATTCGCATTGGAACATGCAACGCTCAAGAAATATAGATGACTTGCCGTTTTGGGAAGCTATACAAAATGAAAAAGAACGGTGTCATAAGGCGCTGCCGCAGCAGCACAGAAGATATTCTTATATTGACAGGGGCTTTTATTCAGAGCAGTTGAAAAGGATTTGGACTTACTTTCCGAGAGACAGAGTCTTGATTATTAAAAATGAAGATTTAAAACAAAAGCCGGAGGAGACTCTTAATCATGTGTGTGCCTTTCTGGGACTGACCCCGTTCGAAAAAGTTGCAGCCAGAAACCTGCATTCGTTACCCTATGTATCAGGCATGAGTGAAAAAGAGAGGGATTATCTCAGATCTGTTTTTGCGACTGAAATAAAAAATTTGGAGGTGGAATTAAACTGGAATTGCGGCAATTGGCTGGACTGATAAAACTATGCGCAGTGTTTCAGGAACGCGAACAAGACGCGGCACCCGGACATCAATTCCGCTGCGCTCCGTTGCCGCCCGTGAACCTGGCATTTAAAACTGAATAAACTGTATAACAACGTATCGGGGAGCGGGATTAAGATGCAAAGATCAACATCACGCAACCTCTGAATCGAGTCTTCATGAATAAAACCATATTTGTATGCTTCCGTTGGGGAACCCTGTATCCGCCTGTATCGGTTGAGCGGCTGTACCGATCCGTAAAGCGGCATTTCAGCCTTCCCTTTCAATTCCATTGTCTTACAGATGCCGATCTCGATGTTTCGCCTTCGATCATCCAGCATCGAATCGAACTGGGAAAACCCTTCCATGGGAACTGGAACAAAGAACGAATCTTTGCTTCGGACTTCCTTGGACTTGATCCGGGAACCTTTGTCATCTGCCTTGATCTGGACATCCTTATAACCGGCAATCTTGATTTTCTGGTCGATTGCCATCCCGAGTCTCCGCTTGTCATGGCTCCGAGCCAGAAAAAAGGCAGATCCGGCGGGGGACACGGCTCCGTCATCCGAATCCGCAAAGGCGAACTTCCGGAACTTTGGGACGATTTATTCAAATATGATTATGAAGCGCTGGTAAAGGAATTAGGCGGCGAAAGAGAACAGTCATGGATAGACCGGTATTTCCCGCCCGGACAGGTCATGCAGTTCCCCGAGGAGAGCATTGTTTCCTTCAAATTTCAATGCGATGCGAAAGGAAGCACACCGTTAGGGAAAACGGCCGCGCGCTGGGGCATCACCGATGCGCTGTGGAAAAAGGCGAAACTTCCCGACAATGCCAGAGTAGTGTGCTTTCACGGGAAGCCCGATCTGGACGATGTAGCCTCCGGGCGATACGGCCACTGGAGGCACGCCCCGTTTATCAATAAACACCTGCAAGAGAGCTGAGCATGCCCTTGACATACGAGGATAACCATCTGGAATTCGAAAAATACGTTTTCGTATCGGGATGTCAAAGAAGCGGCACAACGCTTTTGGGGGCCATTCTCGGAAGCGGAGAAAGAAGCCTTGTAACGCCGGAATGCCAGTTCAAACGGGATTT